>CAYYJF010000067.1:0-9082 GCA_964472175.1 uncultured Bacteroidales bacterium
TGATTCTGGGTGGGTTGTTTTCATATTCCAAGCTCAACTATGAGTTGATGCCACCGTTTTCCATTCCAACGCTGGTCATTTCTACGCCCTACCCGGGTGCATCCCCTACGGACGTGAATCAATCTGTGACCAAGCAAATGGAAGATGCCATCACAGGTTTATCTGATTTGAAATCAATCAATTCTCAGTCCTACGAAGGCGTTTCCGTCATCATTGCCGAGTTTGAAGTTGGTTCGGATATGGATGAAAAGCAGCAAGAAGCTCAGCGCATTTTCAACAATTTGATGAATTACCTACCGGTGGGTGTCAAAACACCTGTGGTATCGAAGGTCAGCCAAAGTGACGCCCCAATTTTACAGTTGACTGCCGTCTCCAAAATGGGTGATCAGGAATTTTTTGATTTGATTGAAAACGAAGTCGTTCCAAAAATCAAACAAATTGACGGAATCGGAAATGTTTGGTTGACGGGAGGTTTCGAAAGGGAAATTAAAGTGAATCTGGACAGAAGCAAGTTGGCTTCATACGGCATTCCGTTGACCCTGGTCACACAAATCATTTCGTCTGCCAATCTGGACTTTCCGACAGGTAAGGTAAAAAGTCAGGACGATCAGATTGCGGTCCGTTTGGCAGGAAAGATTCAATCCGTTGATCAACTCAGATCCATCGTACTGGTGAACAGACCTACAGGTGCAGTGAGACTTGGAGATGTGGCTGAAGTTACGGATGGTGCCAAAGATCAAATTGCCATTGCCCGTTTCAATGGTTTGGAAGGTATCGGAATTACCATCACCAAACAATTGGATGCCAATACTGTAGACATTAGCGAGAAAGTGAAGGAGCGCATGAAATTGGTTGAGGAGCAATACAAAGATAGGGGTGTCACCTTCAGTGTCGCAGAAGATGCTTCAGACATTACCCTGGAGGCGGTCGATGCGGTGACACACGACTTGTTGCTTGCTATTTTGTTGGTGGCTTTGGTTATTTTGGTGTTCCTGCATAGTCTGAGGGATTCTTTTATCGTCCTGATCGCCATTCCTACATCGCTCATATCTACCTTTATAGCCATGTATTTCTTCGGCTATACCCTAAACCTAATGACACTATTGGGTATGTCTCTGGTCATCGGAATTTTGGTGGATGACTCCATTGTGGTCCTTGAGAACATCCACCGGCACTTTTCCATGGGAAAAAACAAGCGGCAGGCGGCGTTGGACGGTCGAAACGAGATTGGATTTTCTGCCTTGGCCATCACGATGGTCGATGTGGTCGTCTTTTTGCCCCTAGCATTGGTAGATTCTGTGGTTGGTGATATTTTGCGTCAGTTTTCAGTCACCATTGTGGTCTCCACTTTGATGAGTTTGTTTGTAAGCTTCACCCTGACACCGTTTTTGTATTCAAGATTTGGTAAAAAAGTCAAGATCAACAAAAATAATTGGTTGCACAAACCATTGATCTGGTTCGATTTCTTGTTGGAAAGAACCATTCGATTCTATGTCAATAAGTTACGTTGGGTTTTAAACCACAAGCGTATTTCTGCCGGATTTGTCGCTTTATTGTTTGTATTGACTGGCTTTGTGATGGGTCTGGGTATTCTCGGTCAGGAAATGGTGGCCAATGGAGATGGAGGTCGCTTTGTGTTGAAATTGGAATACGACAAATCTGTTACGCTGGCTCAAAACAACATTCGAACCCGGGCTGTTGAGAATTTTGTCATGGAGCAACCGGATGTAAAAAGTTTGCTGGTCAACGTGGGTGGCGCCAATGAAAATTTCCTCACGCAAATAGCCCAGATCAACAGTGAAAACAAATCCAATCTGAACGTTAAACTGGTCGATTCTGAGGAACGTACCAGAACCACAGAACAAGTGATGCTGGATATTCGTAAAAAGGTAGAATCCAAATTTCCGGGGATCAAAGTTCGCAGTTCTGTCATTGGCATGATGGGCGGCGACCAGGAACCCATCATGTTGGTGGTGAGCAGTGAAGACCATGATGCCATGATGCAAACGGCCAACCGCATCAAAGCCATCATCGATAGACTTCCCGGTGCCTTTGATGCCATGATTTCAGTCGAAGAAGGCAATCCGGAAATCAACATTCAGATTGATCGCGAGAAAATGGCCAATTTGGGACTGAGCATGGGTGAAGTAGGTTTGACCTTACAAAATGCCTTTACAGGAAATACAGATGCCAAATTCAGAGATGGCATCAATGAGTATGACATCAACATTCGATTGGATGCCTTTGACCGATACAACTTAAATGATGTTTCCGGATTTGTGTTCATCAACAATCAGGGTCAGAAAATAACCCTCTCACAGTTTGCAAGCATCACGCAGGGTAATGGTCCGAGCATGGTAGAAAGAACAGACAGAAGTTCCTCTGTTACTGTGAAATGCAATATCCTGGGTATTACCTCCGGAATTCTAGCTCAATACATCGATGCTGAAATGGCCAAAGAAAAATTCCCGGAACAAGTGAACATTAAGTGGAGTGGGGAAGTTGCCGAACAAGCCAGTTCTTTTGCCTCCCTTGGTTTGGCCCTGTTGGCAGCCATCATGTTGGTTTATCTGGTTATGGTTGCCTTGTACAACAGTTTCTTGCAGCCCTTTATCGTATTTTTCTCCGTGCCGGTGTCTTTGATTGGTGCCTTGTTGGCATTGAATCTAAGTATGGGTTCGATGAGTATCTTCACCATTTTGGGTGTCATCATGTTGATGGGTTTGGTGTCGAAAAACGGGATATTGATTGTAGACTTCACCAACCAATTGAAAGCAAAGGGAATGAGTACGTATGATGCCCTTTTGGAAGCTGGTAGGGAACGTTTAAGACCCATCTTAATGACCACCATTTCTATGGTGTTTGGGATGTTGCCCATTGCCATTGCAACCGGTGCCGGTTCTGAATGGAAAAACGGATTGGCCATCGTGTTGATTGGCGGGTTGATTTCCTCGCTTATTCTGACCGTTTTTGTTGTTCCAATGGCGTATTTGGTCATGGAAGCCATTCAGAAAAAGTTTCAGAAGAAATCGGCTAAAAATGTCGAACTGAATTTGCCACTGGAATAATTGTAACAACACTTTTTAAGCGCGTTTCATGAGTCTTAACTTGTGAAACGCGCTTTTTTTTAAGGATGTACAGCCGTTAATGAATGGACACCGGTGTACTTTCGTTCCAGCATCTGTCCAAAGCAGTCACCACCAGGGTTTGATTCCCTTTACACCAGGAAGGTAGGGTAAAAGTGTTTTTGTTGGTGATGCCGATGATGTGCAGGGAATTCTCCAGGTCAACCTTGGTGTTTTCAGCAAAACGATAGACCACAAAACGTGCCTGTTTGTCCATTTCATCCGTTGTTTTATCCGTTTCCCACAACAAAACCGATTTTGTTTCCATCCGCAAATTGGACACGGGTTTGGGTGGTTTTTGATCGAAAGGATTGATGGAAGGCATCAATACAAAGTGTTTGAAATAGGACGATTTGAGGGAATCGTTGATGTTGTGGGCGTTGTTCTCCAATTCATAAGCCGGCCACATGCAATGTCCCAACACTGTTTTGAGTGCTGCCGCCTGAGCCATTTTATCATGCAATTGAGACGTCGTGGCATTGTTGGGTTTCATCGTTCTCAACACGTCCTGACCAATGTACAATGCCTTACCGTAGGTGCGTTCAGCCCACCATTTTAACAAAGTGATGTATTCTGCATTCTTATGGCCGATTTCCCAATACAATTGAGGTATGTTGTAGTCCACCCATCCTTTTTCCAACCATTTCAACACATCGGCATACAAATCGTCGTAATTGGTCAAACCATTGGTTTTACTGCCGTTCGGATCGGTTTTCTGATTGCGCCAAATGCCAAAAGGACTCACCCCAAACTGCACCCAGGGCTTTTCCTCATGGATGACCTGATACAAGTCCCGAATCAGGATGTTGACATTTTCTCTGCGCCAGGCTGCTTTTTGATCCTGGGTGAAGCCCATGGCAAACCCAAACGTGCGAAAGCTTTTCGAATCATTGAATTCTTTTCCGGCAATGGGGTAGGGATAAAAATAATCATCCATGTGCACCGCATCAATGTCGTAGTTTTTCACCAAATCCCGAACCACCATTTTGATGAACGACCTGCATTCGGGGTTTCCCGGATCAAACCAGGTCAAATCGCCGAAGATGATAAACCAGTCCGGATGTTTGTGGTATATGTGGTTGGTAGAGAAAGGCTTGCTGTTGGTCGATCTGGCTCTGTACGGATTCAGCCAGGCATGAATCTCCATGTTGCGTTGATGACAGGCTTCCACCATGAAAGCCAGGGGATCCCAACCCGGATCCTTGCCCTGAGTGCCGGTGATAAACCGACTCCACGGCTCCAGCTTGGAATGATACCAGGCATCGGCTTCAGGCCTGACCTGGAACAAAATGGCATTGATGCCAATGTCCTGAAGACTGTCCAGCAAACGGTTGAAGTATTTTTTCATTTCCGCCTGAGGCATGGTGGCATATTTCGATTGACCAACCGTATGCACCCAAGCCCCCCTGAATTGTCGTTTTTGTGGTGTTTCTGCCTGCATTCCATAACAGATCAAGATGAAAAACCCAAACAATAATATTTTTTTGAAACAAGCCGATCGAGAAAAAATCATGGTTATTGAAGGCATACGAATGGATACTAAGGCGAATTTGTCGCGTGAATATTACCCGACAAAGATAGTATTTTAGCTGTTAAATCCGTATTTTTGCATACTTATGACAGGCAAACATGGCGATCGAAAAATATATTGAAATTAAAGGTGCAAGGGTTCATAACCTCAAGAATGTTGATGTTAAAATACCTAGAAATCAATTTGTTGTAGTAACCGGTTTGTCGGGTTCAGGAAAGTCTTCCCTGGCATTCGATACCCTGTATGCAGAAGGACAAAGGCGCTATGTGGAAAGTTTGTCGGCCTATGCCAGACAGTTTTTAGGACGGATTGACAAGCCGGAAGTCGATTTTATCAAAGGCATTCCACCGGCCATTGCCATCGAGCAAAAAGTAAACACCAGAAATCCCCGTTCAACGGTAGGAACCTCCACAGAGATCTACGATTATTTGCGCATGTTGTTTGCCCGCATTGGAAAAACCTATTCGCCTGTTTCCGGCGAACGGGTAAAAAAACACCAGGTGGAGGACGTGCTGCATTACGTGTTGGGTTTTCCCGAAGAATGCCGTTTTTATGTTTTGTGCCCCATCATCGTTCCCGAAGGCAGAAGCTTGATGTTTCAGCTTCAAATGCTTTTCAAACAAGGCTTTACAAGAATAGAAGTCGGTGGCGTTTTACATCAGATTGAATCGCTGATGCCCCCTGATGAAGAACTTACACCCAACTCGGCGTTCACCCATGCATTGCTTCAAGATGCCGACAAGGATTCCATTTTTTTGCTCATCGACCGCATGGGCATTCCAGGCGACAAAGCCTCCAAAAGCCGGGTGTTGGATTCCATCGAAACCGCCTTTTACGAAGGCAACAACACCTGTCTGATACGCATGTTTGATGTCGATGGAAATTCCTCCGTCAATGTGTTTTCAAAACAGTTTGAAGCCGATGGCATCCTGTTTGAAGAACCAACCGACGAACTGTTCAATTTCAACTCACCTGTGGGCGCCTGTCCCAAATGTGAAGGCTATGGCCGAGTCATCGGCATTGACGAAGATTTGGTCATCCCCAACAAATCCCTCTCTATTTACGAAGATGCCATCGTGTGCTGGAAAGGGGAAAAAATGAGCGAATGGAAGGATATTTTGGTGCATCAGGCCATTCAATTTGACTTTCCTGTGTTCAGACCCTGGTATCAACTCACCGACAAAGAAAAGCAGCTGGTTTGGGATGGAAACCAATATTTTGAAGGCTTGCATGCTTTTTTTAGTATGTTGGAAGAAAATCAATACAAAATACAATATCGGGTCATGTTGGCCAAATATCGGGGCAAAACAACCTGCCCTGAGTGCCATGGCACGCGCCTGAAGAAGCCGGCCTCCTATGTGAAAATCAATGGAAAATCCATTTCCGATTTGGTCGATTTGCCCATTGAGTCGCTCAAACAGTTTTTCGATACCCTGGAGTTGGATGCAACAGATCAACTCATCGCCAAGCGCTTGCTGCACGAAATCACCTCCAGAATTCAGTTCTTAATGAACGTGGGTCTGGGCTATCTGACTTTAAATAGATTGTCTTCAACCTTGTCCGGTGGCGAAAGCCAACGCATCAATTTGGTCACCTCTCTGGGCAGCAGCCTGGTGGGTTCGCTCTATATTCTGGATGAACCCAGCATCGGGCTTCATCCAAGAGATACCAGGCTCCTGATCAAGGTTTTGCAACAATTGAAAGATTTGGGCAACACCGTTGTCATTGTCGAACACGAAGAAGAAATGATGCGGGCAGCCGATTACATCATCGATGTCGGACCTGATGCAGGTCGGTTGGGTGGTGAAATTGTGTTCCAGGGCCCATTGGATCAGATGTTGAACGACCAGGCCGATGCCAAACAAAAACAACTGTCTGCACGCAGTTACACCTATCAGTTTTTGACGGGAAAGGACAGTATTCCTGTTCCCGAACACCGCCGCTTCTCGAACAATTACATCGAAATTAAATCGGCCGTACAAAACAATTTGAAGGGCATCGATGTGCGTTTTCCTTTGCATGTGCTCACTGTTGTCACCGGCGTGAGTGGTTCAGGCAAATCCTCCCTGGTTCGCGATGTGTTTTACCATGCCCTCAAGCGGTATTGTGGCGGAAATGTCGAAAAAACAGGTGCTTTTGGTGCCCTGGATGGAGATATGCATCTGATTCACAACATTGAATTTGTCGATCAGAATCCCATCGGAAAATCGTCCCGTTCCAATCCGGTCACCTATTTGAAAGCCTTTGATGAAATCCGAAAACTGTTTGCAGAACAACCCCTGTCCAAACAAATGGCCTTCAGCCCCTCTTATTTTTCTTTCAATGTGGCCGGTGGTCGCTGTGATGAATGTCAGGGAGAAGGCACCACCACGGTTGAAATGCAGTTTATGGCCGATTTGGTTTTGCCTTGCGAAGCCTGTCACGGCAAACGATTCAAGCAAGACGTGCTGGACGTTCATTACCAAAACAAAAGCATTTCCGATGTGCTGGATATGACTGTCAATCAAGCCATTGAATTCTTTTCTGAAAAACCGGGCAGTCAGGAAAAGCGCATTGTCAAACGCTTGAAACCATTGCAGGATGTCGGTTTGGGCTATGTCAGACTCGGACAATCTTCTTCAACCTTGTCCGGCGGAGAAAGTCAGCGCGTCAAACTGGCCTTTTTTATCGGGGAAGAACAAGAAAAGTCGTCCATTTTTGTCTTTGACGAACCCACCACGGGCTTGCATTTTCACGACATTCAGGTGCTGATGAAAGCCTTTGATGCGCTGATTGCCAAAGGACATACCGTTGTGGTGATAGAACACAACATGGAAGTCATCAAATGTGCGGATTATGTGATCGATTTAGGCCCTGAAGGCGGCAACGAAGGCGGACATTTGGTTTTTTGCGGAACGCCCGAGGCGCTCATCGAATGTAAGGAAAGCTATACAGGAAAATACCTCAAACCGCATTTGAAATAAACCTGGCCTCAGTTGCCGATGGTGAAATAAAACGTGCTTCCTTTTTCCGGTTCACTGGTTGCCCAAATGCATCCATCGTGCTTCATGACAAATTCGCGGCACAAGGACAAGCCCAAACCAATGCCGCTCTCTCCATTGGTGCCCGATCGATGCGTCTTTTCATTGCGTTCAAAGATTTTGTCCAAGGTGGCAGCGTTCATACCGATGCCATTGTCTTTGATTGCAAAGACCGATGTTTCTTCCTCATTCGATATCAGACTCAGCCTGATCATGCCGTCTTTGGGCGTAAACTTGATGGCATTGGAAATCAAATTTCTGAAAATACCCTGTATCATGCGTCTGTCACCCACAATTTTGGTTGAAGGAGGAATGGCATCAATGATCTGAATTTTTTTGGATTCAGCCGTCGTTGTTAACAAATTCATCACCTCAGGGATGATCTCCGAATACACCATTTCGGTTTTTTGAACCTGCTCAAAGCTCGATTTCATGTGTCCCCAATCCAATAAGTTGTCCAGTAAAATACTGGTTGAATAGGCCGTTCTTTGCATCGCACCCACCATTTCTTTGTATTTGGCTGACTCCGGATTGAAATTGTCGCCGGCTAAAATGTCGGTGAAACTGGCCAGGGTTGTCACCGGCCCTCTCAAATCGTGAGAAAGGATGGATATCAGTTTTCCCTTTTCCGCAACACTGGCTTCCAACTCCCTGGATTTTTCGGCCAATGATTCCTGAAGAATACAATTTTTAAGGACAATGATGCCAATGGTCCACAATTGGCTGATTCCCAAGCCGAAAATAATGGAAATAGATTGTAAAAATTCTCCAACAAAGATATTACCCGAAAATTTCCCATCGAAAATGACGGAGAAACCTCTAACTATCAGAAAGAAGGTCACCAAAATAAACAATAAGGCCATGAAGTAGGCCGGACGTTTTACGTTTGGCTTGGCATAGCGAATCAGCAAATAGCCCATGTAGGACAACAAAATGCTGAATCCGAAGGAAAACAAGACCACACGCACATCTAGATTGTCCCACACATAGGTAAAAACGGCAATCAGGATGATAAAGAATGTGCTGCCTGAAAACACGGCTTTCCGTTTACTTGGTAGCTGCAATTGCTTGATGGTGGCGTAGTAATACAAAATGCCGCCAATGATGATAAATACATTCGTTAAAACGATGAGTTCATGAGCAAAAAAGCCAAATGTCCGTAAATGGATACATGCAAATCCCAGCCCAAGTGCCAACGAGCCAAGCGCCCACATTTGAATGGATTGGTATCCCCGAACATAAATGCTCATCACCAAAAGCAATGCCGCTTGAAAAAAGAAGGTGGCATACAGGATGATGACAAAGGTATTCGCGTCCAGCATAGAATTATTTTCGGATGTGATATATCGACTGTTGATCAAATATATAGTCGATTTTAATTTTTTCGCAAAAAAAAGTATGTTTTT
>CAYYJF010000068.1:0-9040 GCA_964472175.1 uncultured Bacteroidales bacterium
ATTATTCGTAACCGTTGGGATTGTTCTTTTGAAAGTTCCAGCTGTCGCGACACATGTCCTCCAGGTCGTACTGCGCTTCCCAGCCCAGCTCCGCTTTGGCCCTGGCAGGATTGCAGTAGCAGGTAGCGATGTCGCCCGGGCGGCGCGGCATGAACACATAAGGCACCTTCAGGCCGTTCACCTTTTCGAACGCCTTCACCGTGTCAAGCACCGAATAGCCGTGACCCGTACCCAGGTTGTAGATGGCAAGACCCTTGTTTTCGCGGATGGCTTTGAGGGCACAGACATGACCTTTGGCCAGATCCACCACATGAATGTAGTCGCGCACCCCCGTGCCATCGGGCGTATCGTAGTCGTTGCCAAAGATGCCAAGCTCCTTGCGCATCCCAATGGCCGTCTGCGTGATGTACGGCATCAGGTTGTTGGGAATGCCATTCGGATTCTCCCCAATGAGCCCGCTCCGGTGCGCGCCAATCGGATTGAAATAGCGCAGCAAGACCACATTCCATGCCGTATCGGCCTTTTGCACATCGGTCAACACCTGTTCAAGCATGGACTTTGTCCAGCCATAAGGATTGGTGCATTGCCCCTTCGGACAGTCTTCGGTGATTGGAATCACAGCAGGGTCGCCATACACCGTGGCACTCGACGAAAAAATGATGTTTTTGCAGCCATGACCACGCATCACATCGAGTAGCACAAAAACCCCATTCATGTTGTTTTCGTAGTACTCCAGCGGTTTGGCCACCGACTCCCCCACAGCCTTCAGCCCGGCGAAGTTGATCACCGCATCAATCCGATGGTCGGTGAAAACCTTGTCCAAAGCCTTTCGGTCGCGGATATCGGCCTCGACAAAAACCACATCCTTGCCCGTAATCTCTGCCACACGACGGAGCGCCTCAGGCTGTGCGTTGTAAAAATTATCCACCACCACCACCTCGTGGCCGGCATTGTACAGTTCAATAATGGTGTGGGTGCCAATATATCCGGCACCCCCCGAAAGCAGTATGTTCATATATGAATGTTTTCAGATTTTTTCACAGAAACATACAAAAATACACAGGTATGTAAATGCTCTTGTTTTTTTGATGTACCTCTCTGTTATTTGAAACAACAAAGGCAGTTTGAATGTTAAACTCATCAATAGAAACCAAATTATTGAGCGCACGATGAACCGAGTAATCCTTACCGGATTTCACCTCAATTGGCACCACTGATAACGAATCGTAATCGTCAATCAAAAAATCGACTTCACCACGTTTTTTGTTGTCGTAATAAAACAGGTTCTTGCCGTGTGCTTTGAGTTCAGAAGCAACGACACATTCATAGACTGACCCCAAATGAATACTTGCATCGTGATCCATAATTGCCCGAATGTTGTTTTTATACAACACATTTGTCAATAACCCAACATCATTCAAGTATAATTTTAGCAAGTTCTTATTACTCGATTCCAGCAAAGGAAATGTTGGATTGGATATTGCTCTTACCTCTAACGCGATGCCTGAATGGATCAAATACTCGAATTCTTCTTCATAATCGCTGTATCGCTTGCCCTTTTTTTGTTCAATATCTTTTACAACAATACGCTTTTTCTTGTTCTCCAAATTCGATGGAATCATTTCGTATATTTTGCGAATTTTCAAACGATTGACAGCGTCGTATTTGGAAGCATCAATAGCATAATAGTGTTGAATTTCAGACTGTAGCTCACGCACGCGCACAATGTTTTTTGATTCGATGTACGTATTAACCACATCCGGCAACCCTCCGGCAAGCAGATATTTTTTAAATAAATCCAACACCTTTTGGTGCATCGCTTCAGGCAAACTTTCTCTTACCATAAACCGTTGACGCAAAAACTCAATGGCTTCTTCACCGAAACTGTTTGCCCATAAAAATTCTTCAAAATCGAGGGGGTACATGCGCTTCACTTCTATACTGCCCATTGGCAAAGAAACCGTCTGAGCCAAAGTTACGCCCAGCAACGAACCACTGGCAATGTAGGTGTACCGACCATCCTGATGTAAAAATCTTCTACGCTACTTGTATGTTCAAAGAGCTTCGCTCCCAAAACATCCTCCAAAAGGTTTATTTCAATATAATTGCTGAACCATTTACGGCAAACATATCGGATGATGTAACTCTTTCCAATCTGTCGAGCACCGTCTATAATCAAAACCTTATTGGACTTTGATCTAAAGTGTTCTTCTATAAATGATTGTATTTTTCTTTTTAGCACAATTGCACTTTTACAATATTATTCTATCCTCAAAAATACACTTTTCCAACTTAATAAGCCAAAGAAATACACACATATTCCATTTATTTGATGTTTGAATAGATTCATTCTGTCAATGATGAAGCAAAATTACGCCATTCCACTCTGATTCTATTGTTGTGATTCAACTTTTTCAATTCAACCACCGAAAAGGTTTGAAACCCCGATGTCGCGCGCATTCAAGGCTTGTTTGAGCCAGTCAAAATGGATGCATTTGTGGGCATAAAGTCGATTTGCAGTCCTGAACAAAAACAGTTTTGCAGACAGACTCTTCGATGTCTATTTACCAAGCGAAGCCAACGAAATCACATTGATTCCGTCAGGTCGAGTGTAACTCATACCGGTACCGGTAACAATGTTTAAAGAAGCTGGTTTTGAATATTTAGTATCGTCAATTACAGAAGATAGTTTCAATAAATTTTTTGCTGCTTCATCGTGCATCCCAACACCAAGTTTTACTTCAAATGCAGCCCAGGCACCACCACTTTGTTGAACGATGGCATCAATTTCCAAACCCGTAGAATCGCGGTAATGAAAAACATCGGCATCGTTGACTCGTGCATACATTTTCAAGTCGTGATAAACCAGCGATTCAAACAAAAAACCACAGTATTTTAGATCCTTCATCAACGCCTCTTTTGTTAGCTTCAATGCTGCTATGGCAAGTGAGACATCGCAAAAATGCCGCTTTGGCGATTTTCGCAGAGAATTTGTCGATCGTATATGCGTATTAAATGCCAGTTGTTCTTCAAAAATCATCAATCTAGACAACGCATCCAGGTAGTCAATTATTGTAGGGCGCGACATTTCCGCATCTTCGACCGATTTTATGTCTTTTTCAATAGTCGAGTTATTCACCAAAGTTGCAACATTTCGAGCAATGGATCGAAGCAAAGTACGAACCCTCTGTGGGTCTCTTTTAACATTTGAAACCCTACTCATATCGACGTCTGCCAATAAATCAATATATCCACGATTCATTAAGATAGCGTCCTCAAGTGAACTATTCAATTGCGCCGGCCAACCTCCTTTAATCATTCTTTCGATAATCCATTCGAGTGAAAGATCCGTACTGCTATAAGATAGTTCTTTTCCTTTTAATAGTTGCTCCATGCTAACCTGACCGCTTGAGTATCCCATTTCCTGCCACGACATCGTTTGCATTTCAACAACCGTAAATCGTCCGGCACCACTGTGCATTTTTACGTCTTCATCGGGATTTGCCGAACCAGTAAGAATAAATTGTCCTTTTTCTTTTCTATCATCTACTTCGTGGCGAACATAATTCCATAATTTAGGTTGATTTTGCCATTCATCAAGCAATCGTGGTGTAGCTCCCGTCAATAAAATTTTCGGATCAATACCCATCACTATCGGAACCTGTTCGTCCCTATCTACCTGTACAATGCTTTTTGCAAATTGTTTTGCAGTTTCAGTTTTTCCGCAAGACTTAGGGCCTTTTATTAATAAAGCACCCGAGGCATTTAATTTTCGTTCAATTTCCCTTTCAACGATTCTTGAATAATAAGCCATGTTTTTTTCTTGCAAAGATAGAAAGAATCCCTATGCTTTACACATTATTTCAATTCTAGTTTACAAAATACCATGTATTTGCTTTACACATTGACCAGACTACTCACCACCTGCGGCATAATGACCTCGATGCCTACAACGCTAGGCTCTCAAATAACGATTATCATCGTCAAACTTCACACCATAATCCGATCCATCTCCCAATAACCTGCGGAAACCCGGCAAATCCTGCGGTGTCGAAATAATAAGAATCTCACGGATACCTGCCAGCATTAATACTGATATAGGGTAATTGTTGGAAACTCATCGATGTTCCATTTTCGGATGAACCGACCCACACGCGTCAAACGGTGGTCTTCATCATTGGCCTGCAGCACCTCCGATTCCTGATTCAACCGCATGCTGCGCAGCTTATAACATTTAAACGTTTGATTTTTGTAGCCTGTTCTCTGCTGAACAAAAAACGGATTGCCTTTCGACTCCAACCGAATAATCAAGGCCATCAGTGGCAGAAACCACCAAAGAAGCAATAAAAAAACTGTCAGCGAAAAAGTCAAATCCAGGAAACGCTTTGAAACAGACTCCATGGCTGTAGCTTTTTTTCGCTAAGATAAATCAATATGTATAAAAATCAATGATTCACGGCAATTTGATCAACTTACGTATCATGTATTCCATAAAATACAGTTTTATACATCCATTTTTGTCGTGATTCCACTTTCTTTATCCCACCACCTGCGGTTTGATCACCTCGATGTTGTTGGTGGCAAGCGTTTGTTTCAGCCTGTCGAACATGGTTTGGTCGGTGTACGTGCCGATGATGGCCCCACCCGAGCCGGTAAATTTTGCAGAAGCACCCGTTGAGCGCGCCAGTTCAACCATGTCGATGTTGCCAGGCTCGATCGAAACCAAGCTGCGTCTCAGATCGAAATTGCGGTTGATGAGTGCAGCCATTTCCGTCTCGTTGTTCGATGCCAAAGCCAGCCGGAATTGCTCCGTCAGCTCAGCCCATTCCTTCATGGCCGCCAACACCGCAGGCTCGCCAATGTTGTATCTGGCCCTCAGGTTGTTGTGCAACACTTCCGTGCCTTCAGAAAGCTGCCTGCGAAAAGCAATGTACATGTTTGGGAGCGCCTCACTCGACAAGGGAATGTACGTTCCAAAACCCTGTTTGTCCATCAACGCTTTGGAGAAGTCCATAAACACCGGCGTTTCATACACCTGCGCCACCCTGTCCTGCAACCCGGCAGGAATGCCCAACTCCACATTCTCAACACTCAAAATGAGGTTGGCCAGCACAGGCTTCTCAATGGAAACCTCATAAAACGACATCATCGCCTTCATGCAAGCCGTGATGATGGCCGACGAACCCGCCAAACCCAAACGCAAAGGAATGTCCGAGCAATAACGAATGGTAAAATTCCGACTGTCCAGTTTGATGTCGTTGTTGGTACAATATTGGTAGAAAACCTTGATGGCAGCCTTGATCAAGCGCATCCCGCCATAGTAACCATTGGATGAAACCCTATTGGCCAAGTCTTCCATCGACTCAAAGGCATCCACATCCATCCTTTCCGGAATAATCTCCAGGTTTGGCGTGTTGTACAGCTGTACTTTCGCTCTGAAATTGCTGAAAACAAAAGCAATGGTCTTACCAAAATACCCATCGGAAGGGTTCCCAATCAATGCCGCCCTTGGGTATGCGTGTTGTTCAATGATCATAGTGTGTTATTTATTCAAGCCTGCCCTCTGTTGTAAATTTACTTGTTTTTGTTCTTGTCATTTTCCAAATAAAAAGACCTAACTTATTTTTCAAATTATGTCTAAACATTTGGTGGGTTAAGACATTTCTAATGCAACCTTTATTGCAAGATCATCGTCAATTTTGAGCAACAAGAGTACAAACATAATCAACAATCTTGTGTATGCTATTTCATGTTGAGCATCATCATCAGCCGGCGCATTGCTACCATGTGCATAAAGGTTTCTAATGGCATAGGCATTGGTAAATCGTTCATTATTTAAAATAAAACTAAAATAATTCTGTTCTTCTGGAGTTAAGAGTTTATTGCAACTGGTCACCCAGCCGGCTTTTTCCATTTCTAGAATTACTTTTCTCATCTCTGCTGGGTAATACCAGAACGGACAGGCTTTATATTTATACAGGTGTTGAAGGACAAGTAACTTTGCCCAACTAAGTACTTGCAGTATTGAGTCATCACCAATTTTGACAACACCATAATCAATTAATGGTTTTATACTATTTAGTTGATATTTCTCAAACTTTGAGCAGTCAATAGGTTTCATGGTTTTTAAAAGTGAAAAGAATGAATGATGGTGCTCTTCTTTATACGGCTCTACGTACTGCAACATACTTTGATCGCTCATCAGCAAATAAAACAACGTCTGCAAATCGGAATTGCTCTCATTGACCACGAAATACTTCTTATCTATACAACTAGCTGATTCAGTAACCTTTATTGATGATTCCAATGCCAACAGATCTGGATCTATTTCACGCTCCTTCGAATACAGATTAAACTGCTTCACTATAGCATCTAACTCGGGTGCCAAAGCTCTGAACTTTTCCACATAAGTGCTTTCTACTAATGGAACAGTTATTTTTTGAGCTGGATAACCATATTTTTCTTTCAAGTGATTTTCGTAAAATTGCTTTATTTCGCTCTCCATCATTCTGTCCGTTGCCTTAAGTGTATTAATCATTGCAGACATCTGAATCACAGCAAGTTGGTCTTTCATCTTGAAATCAATATTTTCTCTGTATGTATCTTTTGCTGACAAGCCCATCAACCTCTCCATAACGCCTTCCTGACAACTCATGCTTATCAGATTGATGAAACTCAACTTTGTGAGATACCCAAAAACATCTTTGAAATAGTAAATAATGTCAGAAGAGTTAAGCTTGTCAATTATTTTTGCATCATACCCACAAATCAGGTGGCTGTTTTCATCAGTGTAGGAATACGCTGGTTCTATCCCATCTGCTCTTGACATCTCCACTGTTGTACGCAAAGGCACACCCATACCAGGTTTAAAATAATGTTGTAAAAGTTCCTGCTCAAGCTTTCTAGCTTTCAGGCGCGTTTTTGGGGATATTACAAGACTGGCTTTGTTATCTTTAGCATTTATAACCAGTTGCACATAATTCATGTTCGCATCTAAACCACGATCAAGATAATTTAATATGATTGACTCTTTTTCTTCTAGAGTCAAAGATGAAGGGATAGTAATAGGCTCTCCAGTGCTCAGCTTGTGATTTGCTACATAATGGTCAAGTAACCATATAGCTGCATTCTCGTGGTTCTTGAGCAGTACAGAAAGAGTTTTATTATGCCATTTTACTATTTTGCTACTTCTCATAATATCGCGCAAAGTAAATAGGTCACCTTTTGCGACAGTTTTCAAGTTCTCTTCATTCAGAATGCCTTTAATATCAAAACGGTCTATAATCTTCCAGATGGTTTCTTTGTAGTTAAACTCTACAGAATTGTAAATAACAACAAGTGCATTCGGATCAATACTGTTAAAGAAGTTTGCAACTATTTTGTAGAAAAACCTAGTTTTTTCTACAAAATCCTCGCTCCATTCCTTAAGAGTAATACCATTATCTACAAATTGGCGGATATGGTATAACTCAATCACCTCATTGATATCTGTATACACTTTATCTTCAGAAGACAACTCAATTACTCGAGTCGCCTGCTGTAGGTTGTAATATGCACTTATATCACCGGGTGAATAGAAATGGACTCTTTCGTTCATTATTTTTTGGTTGGCGTTAGTTTACCAATGAAGTTGCTCTTACGCAAGGATTTCTACAACTTATTTCGTTATTATTTAATGCGTTATCAGATATCCATATGACTCTATTTGGCAAATATATTCCAAAGAGTATTAAAAATGAGTTTGATGTCCGATAAAAAAGAATGGCTTGCCACATAATCCAAATTTATACGAAGCTTATCCTGCATAATTACATCGATATAATACTTTTCCGGATTTTCAGCTTTTCCCAATAGCTCATTTTCATTTCGGTAACGAATAGAGGCCAAATCAGTAATGCCGGGTCGTACATTTAATACATTTAGCTGCTCAGCAGTGTACATATCCACGTATTTTCGCACTTCGGGGCGCGGCCCAACTAAACTCATATCACCAATCAGAACATTTATCAATTGAGGAATCTCATCCAACTTGTATTTTCGGATGAAATATCCTGAACGTGTCACACGCGGATCACGTCCTCCAATGGTTATTAGGCCTTTTTTGTCAGACCCAACCCTCATGGAACGGAACTTGAAAAGCAAAAAATCCTTTCTATGGAATCCCACACGCACTTGTCTATAAAAAACTGGTCCACTGGAATCCGTCTTTATCCAAATGGATAAAATCAGAAACAGCGGACTCAAAACGAGCAACCCCAGGCTACTTGCCACAATATCAAATAAACGTTTCAAAAGGGTTCTATTTTATAATGATATCAACAAAGTTTGAGATGACATAATCTACTTCCTCGTCTGTTAGTCGCGTATGAAGAGGCAGCGTTATTACATTGGCAAACTGATTATATGCATTTGGATAGTTCTTAATATCGAAGCCTAACGCTTTATAGGCAGTCATCATTGGAAGGGGCTTATAATGAACATTGCATGCAATGCCTCTTTCAGCCATTTTCTCAATCACAGCATTTCGATACGCTGCGTCCTTTCCTATCAATCTAACCAAATAGAGATGACCGCTGGATGAAGAATCCTCCGTGTAATGATTCATTACATGAACACTTAAACAACTGTCTTTCAACTTCTTATTATACATATCAATAATCTGTCGTCTGCGTTCTAACAGTTCAGGATAACGTTTCAGTTGAACCAGTCCTATGGCAGCCATGATATCGGTCATGTTGCATTTGTAATACGTGCCGATGATATCGTATTCCCAGGCTCCGAATTTTGTCTTAGCAAGTGCATCTTTGTTCTGACCGTGCAGTGATAGTAATTGGAATTGATGATATAGTTCCTCGTTGTCGACTCCGGCAATCGGCAACCATGTCAAAGCGCCTCCTTCTGCTGTAGTAAGATTTTTTACGGCATGAAAAGAAAATGATGTGAAATCGGCTATCAGGCCACACATCTTTCCATGTCGTTTTGCGCCAAAAGCATGAGCCGCATCTGCCAGTACGATAACACGACCAAACGCCTTTTGTAT
>CAYYJF010000069.1:0-8622 GCA_964472175.1 uncultured Bacteroidales bacterium
AAGCATGGCACAAAAAATGAGAAGTACAGATTTCAAAAGCAGGTGTTTTTTCATATCTATCTAATTTTTAGCGATTTAATATTCATTGTATAAAAAATAGAACGCATTGTTTTTTAAACCGGGCGATTGAGGATTTTACAAATTCTACTTGATGCGCAATCAGTCTGATTACATTTTCACCGTAATCATATTTACTTTCTGAAATAAAACCTCTTCATAAATTTCACAAGAACGTTTGGTTTCTCTCACGTCAATGTGGAGACAGATCTACTTCATCGATTCCGTTCTATCTATTTGTCATTCTGAAAAATGCGATTCCATTTGATTTTTTCTCAGTTGCTCGTGATCCAATTTTATTCCTGATTCCAGTATCTTAATTCCATCGTCTATTGATTCCTCCTCAAGCATTCTTAAATAGGCCTTATCTATCCTTTTGAATTCAAATAAACCAGAGACAAAACCACCTGCAAGAAAAACCATGATCAAATTAAATAATGTTGATAGGTCCATTTGATCCACTTCAAAGTGGCTGTCAAATAAAAAGAGCGTGATTGAAACTGGCAAACCCCAAAAAATTGATCCATGGAGAAAAGCATATTTCCATTTCTTCGTTCTCTGCTTCTGCCATTTATTAATAAATCGCATTCCTCTTGCAGTTTGATCCTTCATATTTGCGTTATTATATGTATTTAAAATCGTTTTTGCAGGAGCTTTCTATATCCCCGCACATTCAGGAGTTGAATCAAGGATGAAGGTGCCATCAGTTATTGCAAACTCAAAATATCTCGTTTTGGCATGAAAGGAGCACGCTAAAAGAAAGTAATAATGCAATGTTTTTCATTGTTGTTTTGTTACAATCATATTTATCTCATTCTCTCGAAAAAAATCAATGGTTTTCGTTTTATTGATTTGACTCTTCGAACCCAATGCATCCTGAATCACAAAGACTTCGAATTTATCTTTGATCAAACCCTGTACAGTCGCCTTCACACAACCTTCGGCAAGCAATCCTGTGACAAACACTTCAGTAATTTTTTGATCTTTGAGGTATTTCAGTAAAGCCTTATTTGAAAGCGCGTTTGATTTAGATTTGGAAAAAATAAGATCATTCACGACGATCAATCGCTTATCAAGTCCAACACCAATGCCTCCTTTTTTGCAAACATTCCCAGTTATCCAGTTCATCATTGGATTTGTCCATTCGTTCACAACATAGACGACGATATCCTGATGTTCATTAAACCGAGTGATTGAACTGTTTACATGTCGAAAAAACAAATCAATCCCGGAGGTATCCATATGAATTTTTGAATTCGGGTTGACCAAATTCTCCTGAATATCAATAACCAACAACGCCTTTTTATCCAACGTTTGTCCAAGAGCAGAAAAGGAAGACAAGAGCGTAAAACATAAAAAAATCTTCGTGATCTTTTTCATATCAGGATTATTTTTTTTTGAGTATTTCTGTCAGCAACCGTATTTTTCCATGAGTTTCTTGTACGTCATTTTGGGATCGCTGGTCCAATTGTATTTTCCATAGAACAATTCAATCATGCTTTTTGGGAATACCTTTTCCAGGGTACGCAACAATACGATATCGTATTTTCGATGAAAGTTGATCCAACATTCGTTGCAATGATTCATGTGCTGCTTTTGAATTTTCTGAGCGTTTTTTGAGTTAAATATCTCATCCAACGTATTTTCATAAACATTCCCGAGTTTAGTTTCCAGATTTTGGCAGATAGGCACGCTTCCGTCAGGATGAATGACAAGAGAATCCATTAAACTGTAACATTTAATCTTCAATCTGTTTTTTCTCCACTCATCGTAAAGCACTAAGAAATCGTAGTTTTCACTGGTGTTTTTTACATTCTGAGGAATGTTGGTTATGAAATTACCGTTAGCGTTGGTATGATTCGTTTGTTCCAACAACGCTTCCTCCTTTTTGTAGGAAAAAGCATCATTCGAATTCAATCTACCAATCTCCGTTTCGTGCGCTTTTTCAACCGTATCAAAAAGAGCAATATCGTTATAAATGCCTATTCTTATGTCAATATTATACTTGTGGGCAAGATCAACGACATGTTCCAAGTCCATGAAACTGTTATACGGAGAAAGCGTGAACATCAGTGAAATAGGCACGATATCCTTACAACTTTCAATCACAGAGATGACCTTATCGTATCCATCTTTGCCCCGCATATATTCGTACGTTTCCTTCGTTCCGTCCAAAGAAATATAAAGTCGTTGCGGTGGATAATTTTTAACGGCATCGATCACATTCTCGGGTTTGAGGCAATTGGAAAGCAAATCAAAATTTGGATGATTTTCACTAAACCATTTCAGAATTTCCATGGCTTGCGGATGAAGTAAAAACTCGCCACCTTCAAGACCAACATTGGTGTTTTTTGAAACACATTTGCTATTCATGATTTCAATAATCTTTTCCAATGGTAAATGACGCACCGGTCTCTTCGCCCAAATATGACAATGTTTACATTTAGAGTCACATAGCTCGGTTCCATATAACATCAAGGTTGATAATTGTTTAGAGCCAGGACGCAACACATTATTGGCAAACCTCATGGATCTCTTTATGTAGTCAAATACGCTATACATTTCTACTTTTTTATGTCATTAATTAAATTGAATACCGGCCTTAATTGAGAAAGAGTTGAAAAATTGCTTGCTTTTTCACCTTCACAAAGTTTTACGTAATTTTCAAGCTCGGAGCAATAACCCATGGTGAATATCTGATTGTTGTTCAGGGATGGCAAAAAGTCATTTTGTTGAAATAAGTGCTCCGTTTCCAGAGTTTTAGCCCAAACTTTTTCCAGAGGTATTGACATGACAGAACGTTGCTTTTTCTGAAAAGTAAGCGACATCTGGTTTGTCAATTCAAAAACGCCTTCCGCAGTATTAATCTCCATGCGCTCCTTGCTATTTTGCCATGAATAGTTGGTTGAAATCTCTATATTTCCAATAAAAGAGTCATGTTTGATATGCAGAAAAATCGAACTGCCGGCAGCATCGGACTTCCCGGCTGTATTATACATCGAAATCACTTCATACGATCCAAACAAGTATAGGATGAAATCTAAGGGGTGAATGTACAAATCCAGAAAGGCATCACCTTCCGGGTATTTCCCCGTGACGTATCGATAATTGTACGAAATGATGTTTTTGCTTTTCAGTGCTTTCTTTAGAATTTTGGAAACCGGTGCATAACGGCGCTGCATCCCTACAAGGCAGATTTTTTGCGTTTGTTCCGAAATTTTGATGAGCTCCTCAAGTTCTTCCAGGGTTGTACAGGGTGGCTTTTCAACAAAAACATTTTTATGATTCAAGAGCAATTTTTTGGTTATGCCAAATTGCTCCCTGGGTGGGGTGCAAACAAAGAAACTTGACACTGCTTCATCATTCATCACCATATCTAAATCATTGGTACCGATAATGTTCGGATAAAAGTTTTCGGCGGCCACAGCTGTGGCTTCTGATTTTGTAACAATGTATTTTAGTGGAATGTTCAGGTGTTTTAGCACTGGATATAAGTTGTTCATACTGTGTTGACCAATGCCAACAAAAGCATAACTCGTCTTATATTTCTTTTCTAAATGCGATAACGTTCGCATCCTTTTCAGTTGCTTTATGATACTTTGCATGATTAATAAATATTCAATCCAACGTGAATTATATGGTGTATAAATCTCAAGGTTATATTTCGTCTAAAATACACATTTTTACATTCTCTTTGAAGTATTGGTGCAACAATTCCCGAACGATGACGTATTATTTTGAATTTAACAAGTCTTTGAGATTCAGAATCGTACTGCCATTTTTTGCATAATACATCAACATTTCGTCAATTTTCCTTTTATCATAACTCGTTATACAATCGGATAAGACTGTCACCTGATTGTTTCCCTTACACAGATTGAATACTGTCGATTTCACGCAGGCAATGGCATCAGCTCCCGTAATGTAGAATTCATTGACCTCATGCTTCTGGATAAAGTCAGAAAAATCCTTGCTGGTCAATGCGTTGCCTTTGGTTTTTTCAAAAATATTTTCGGAAACCATTCTCATGTCAGAAACCAATTCTGAACCGCGTGTATTGGGTTTGAAAGTTCTTGTGCCTTCCGATAAATTATAATGCCTGATGTAAACGACATGAATGTCATTTTCCACCGCCCAATCAATCGCCCGATTCACAGAATCAATGATTTCTTTGTAGTTTTTGGTAATGTCATTTTGAAGGTCAATGACCACTAAAGCCTTATGCTGCATAGAATACTCACTTTTCAACGACCGTCATTTTTTTAGTCAGGGTAAAACGATTGGTTCGGATGCAGTAGAAATAGACTCCACCTGCTAAACCGGACGTGTTACACAGCACCGAATGTTTCCCGGCAGCATACGTACCATCCGCCAGGACAGCGACCTCGGCGCCCTGTGCATTGTACAAAGTCAACGAAACATGCGTCGATTGGGGCAGTGTAAAGGCAATGTTGGTACTTCCCGTTGAAGGGTTGGGATAATTCTGCTCCAGACTCATGCCCTGGGCATTAACACCATGATTTAATCCGGTTGGAAGGTTCTCAGCATCATCCCCAAACCCGGCAGGAGCCGAACCCGAATTGGTAATGCAAAGTTTGTCCAGTGCTGCTCCGTTTTCCCTCAAACAAATGGATAAGGTGTGGACGCCTTCGGTTAGCGTATACAACAAACCCGTAGAGCCTTTCTGGTCGTCGTGAATGTCGTCCCAGACCCAGTTGTTACCGTTCCCCATACCATTCCAGCGTGCCCAGGATCCGTTATCCAGTTTTGCCCAGTAAGAATCGTCGTTTGCAGTGGGCGCCAACACCCTGCCCCAAATTTTGTAGGTGTCGCTTTTCTTAATTGTAAACGTGAACGTGGCATAGGCGACATTGCTGGTGGAAGCCGAAGCGGTGTATTCATTGGCGGGATTGCCCATGATGTAGGCCGAATTAGACGCATTGGTATCCGTATATTTTACCCAGTTTGATCCGATCGTTCCGTATTCGGCTTCCAGCCAAATAGAGGTGACCGGATTGTCAAAAGCCTTGGCCTCGCCATACTGTACCATGTACTTTTTGACCGATTGCAACGAAGCGTTGGTTGCAGATTGCAAGGAGCCAGCTGTATAGTCAAAAGAAACCCGGGTATTTCCTGCAACGGCATCCGTTAAAGTGAAAACCAGGGTGGATGGGTCTGTGCTTGAAACGATTGCATCGACAATAGGATTGACAACTTCGTCCGAGAAAAACGAGAAATCAGATCTTTGCAACGAAGCTGGATCAAGTGGCTCGTTAAAGGTCACCAGCATTTGTTTGGGGTCGAGCGTGGATACGCTTGCCGAAGTCACCATCAACGAACGTGCCAACGTGTATGTTTTTTCGGGCGCACCCAGGTAACTACTCTTGGATCCTGCCGTTTCAATGACCAGCTTTTCGAGCACAACACCCGGATCGACCATCCAGAATTTCAGTTCGTGAGGGCCTTCGCTGCCAATGGTGTGGGTTGAAGACGATACAATGATGTTGTTTGCCCGACCATTGTCGGTGTCGCCATTAAACGAAAGGGTTTGTGGTGTGGCATCGTCAAACGAAATGCCATAACGCATTCCGGCAGCACGCCCAAGATAATTGATGGTTGGCGCCAAATAGGCTTTGACCGTGACCGTGCCTTTTGTAAACAAGTACACCGAATACGAAACGTAAGGACTTGATGCACCAGGTGTTACACTATTCGAGGTGGTAGGCTGAATCATCATGGCCGATTCGGTTTTTCCAAAATCGGGGATGACCTGCCACCAATTTTGTCCCGAGTCGGTTTTACCCGTAAAATGATGCGCTTCCATGGCAACAGCGCCATTGCTTTCAATAAATCCGTTGAAGGATTCGGGCCGTGGCGATGCCGGATTGAAGGTGCGAACACTGACGACAACGGTTCTTCCGTTCGGGCCATAGATGGTCACAGGTATGGTATCTCTTCCGGTACGGACGGTATTCCAGTCAATGCTCACCAACAGCCGTTGTTGTTTGTAAACAAGACCGGAAACAGGTGTTACTTTTACAGCCGATGAACCCGATTCAACGCGATACTCAAACGGGATTCTTCCCTTGTTGAACACTTCGATAAACGATGTTTGCTTTTGAAACACGTCAAATTCTGGCAGTACAGCCTGCGTTGTCGTGGTAGGCCAGGTATTGGTAGAGCCTTCAATGGCCACATTCATGTTGGAAGCTTCCGATACTTTTAAATCGGAGACGGCCGGTTGAATGTTTGAAGCAGGGTTGTCCCAGCCGGTGTAACCGATGCGCGGTTGCGACATCATGTGGTTCCACTTTCCGTTTGCTACCTGGGTATGAAAGTAGGTTTCGAGCGCAGCATCCTTCGCAAACAAGGCCCTTACTTTGTCGGCAAGATCGCTGGTTGCAGCCCTTCCTTGATTGGCATAGAGTTTATTTAGTGCCTGGCTGTAATACATTTCGTTCAAATTGGCACAGGCATCAACCGGGTATTTTACCAATTCGTAATAGGCGTCTTTCAGGTTGGAAGGTAGCAGATTGTTGATGGAATCGACCCTTTGCGCCAGTTTGTTGTAGTCAGAAACCACCGTTTCGGCTTCCTTGAAATTGACCAAGCTGTAGGAATTGGCGTCGATCAATTCGGGTTTTCTTCTGCCGTTGTATTTGCCATACAGCGATAAGAAATCGGCAATCGGTTCCGCATGTGCTTCTCCGAATTGTTGCTTGGCCCACAACCGGGTATAATCGTCGATGTTATCTGCTGTCCAGTTTTTTGGATTCCAGGCCAGATCCAGGAAATAGGAAATGGGCAATTCCATGGGTTTCAAATCGCCCACATTCAAAATCCAGATACGGTCCACACCGTGGTCGTAAGCCAGTGACATCTGTTCCCAAATGCGTGGCAATGGGCACGTGTTCAGCCATCGGTAGCTTCGCGGGCCTCCCACATAATCCACGTGGTAATACACGCCGTATCCACCCTGCCTTTTTGCGGCATTTGGAGCCGGTAAACGTCGGATGTTGCCCCAGTTGTCGTCCGAAAATAACAACGTAACATCGTCAGGCACAGACATTCCCTGATCGTAATAATTTTGCACTTCTTTGTAAAGTGCCCAAACCTGAGGGGTTTGATTTGGATTTTTTCCGGTAACTTCCTGAATGATATTGCGTTGGTCGCTTACAATTCGTTCCAGAAGTGGAATGGCAGTGGTATTGGACATGGCTTCATCCCCATCGCCACGCATACCAATGGTCACGAGGGCTTCTTTGCTTCCCAAACGGGTTACTCCTTGTCTCCAGAATGCTTTTAATACGGTTTCGTTGGTTTCGTAATTCCAGGCACCCGTACCGCCGATGGTCCAGTCCTGCTGGGCTCGTTGCATGGGTTCGTGGTGTGAAGTACCTATGACGATGCCGTATTCGTCGGCTTCGATGGGATTGATGGTGTCGTCTTCAAAAAACGACTTTCCCCACATAGCAGGCCAGAGGTAATTGGCTTTAAAGCGCAGGATTAGTTCAAAAACCCGTTCGTAAAAGAGGTGATTGAATTTGCCATAATTTTCTCCAACCCAACCGGAAAGTGCAGGTGCTTCGTCGTTTAGGAAAATACCCCGGTATTTCACCGCAGGCACGCCACGCGTATGGGTTCCCGGCAAAATGTAGGCCTCTGCTTTAGTGGGTACGGGTACGTCGGCCCACCAGTACCAGGGTGAAACGCCAATTTGTTCGGAAATGTCGTAGATGCCAAAGATGGTTCCGCGTTTGTCGCTGCCCACAATGACCAGGGCACTTTCAATACCCGGTAGTGGATTTGCGACGGTTTGAATGTAATATTTTTCCCATTTCCCGGTCAAACCGACCGTGTCGATGCGGTTTTTTGAAACCAGACTGTCTATGAGTGCACTTTTGCCAAGCGTACCTGCAATAATCAATTTTCCCGAAGTCGGGATTGAATCGACACACATCACGGGTTTTGTACCGGATACCTTAAACAGGTCTACCTGTAAATCGCCAAAAGCACGAATAACCCCCTTGTGGTCGGTTGAACTAATCAACATGGGCGTCGATGCAGACGCGTTGAAAAGAGGAAAAGCTCCCGCGGTATTGGTAAACGATACGATGGTGGTACTGTCAACAACAATCGCTTTTGCGGAAAAACCAAGCAATAAAAAAACAAAAACAGTCCAGAAATGTTTCATGGCTTCGATGGTTGAAAGGTTTGTCAGCGCTCTGACAACTCTAATTGTAAATCAATGTATTTTTGCGCCCTAAAGGTACAGTATTTAGTCATACATAAATCGAATGCCCCGCTTTACCGAAAACAAATTTCTTCGGCAACGTTGATGGGGAAGCCCGAATATGAGTATCTATATAACGAATCAATCAAGTGACGAGTTATAAAGACACACCGCATTTGTGCTCCTAATTATATATTATCATCATAATCAAATCCTTGTAGATATGAAATCATCCACTTTCCATCTTCCTTCACAACCTTAAATTTGTATGAAAACGCTTTCCAATCGGATGAAACACTTGAAGGAAGTCTACCCCATTTCCAATTCAATTC
>CAYYJF010000070.1:0-8208 GCA_964472175.1 uncultured Bacteroidales bacterium
TTACTTTTTCAGTAAAGTATTTTCAATGACTTCTATCAATTGTTGTTTTGGAAGTGCACCAACACTCATCTGCGGCTTTTCATTCATTGGCACAAAAAGCATGCTTGGTATGCTTCTGATACCAAAGATTCCAGCCAGCTCCTGCTCCTTGTCTGTATTGATTTTGTAAATCGTTATTTTACCTTCGTACTGCGCAGCCAATTCTTCTAATATTGGTGCAACAGCTTTACATGGCCCACACCAATCTGCATAGAAGTCAATAATGCAAGGTTTGTCGCCCAAGTACTTCCACTCATTTGGATTGGTTTCATAGTTCATGACTTTTTCCAGGAAATCCTGTTTCGTTAATTGAATCGTTCCCATATGTTTTTTGTTTAATGTTTCCTTTTGTTCACTTTTTTTCTGTGTCTCTGCTTTTTTATTGCTTTGGGCATGACATCCTGGCATAACCAATCCCATACCCAAAACCAAAACGCTCAAAAATAGTTTATTTCCCATTGTTAATATTTCTTACTGTTAAATATTATTGTAAAAAAATGCAGCCTATTGACCACATTGTTTCGTGACCGATTTCAAGAATTCTGAAAAATGCAAAGATTGCCCCTTCATGCTGTCAACTTTTTCTCTTCCCAATTCGGTGAGCGAAAAAAACATTTGTCTTTTATCGCTTGAACCCAGTCGGCGCTGAATAAATCCCATTTCTTCAACAGTGCACAACACCTTTGAAACACGCGAATTGGACAAACCAACAAAATCGCAGATATCACCAGCCGATTTTTCTTTGCCATTTTTCAAACAACAGAGAACCATGGCATCATTGATGGTGATGTGGTGCTTCTCCGCAAAATCCTTTTCAAATTGATACAGGAGCTTGTACACCTCTTTGATTACACAAATATCATCCATAGAAATTTCATTTATGACACAAAAATAAAACATATTTTCGTATCAAACAAATTTTCCCAATGAAAATATTTCCAATTTAACTATTTTTCAAAAAAATGCCAAACAGGATCGGATCCAGGCAATGGGGCTTCAACAAAAATCAATTGCTGGCTTACAGGATGTATAAATTGAATACTTCTGGCGTGTAATGAGATACTACCATCCGCATTGGATCGGGGAAATCCGTATTTTAAGTCGCCTTTGATGGGTGATCCAATCTTGGCCAACTGACAGCGAATTTGATGGTGTCTTCCAGTTTTCAGGTCTATTTCGAGCAGGGTAAAAGTGTTCGACTGACCAATGGTTTTATAATGTAACTCTGCATATTTTGACTGCTTACATTCAACTTCGTACGCATAGCTTTTATTTTGCTTCTCGTTGCGAACCAGCCAATGCTTACAGACACCCTCAGGCGATTTTGGCTTGGTTTTCACCAGTGCCCAATAGGTTTTTTTAATCTCTCCATTTTTGAACATGTCGTTCAGTCGAACCAGAGCTTTGCTGGTTTTGGCAAAAATGACAATGCCACTAACCGGTCTGTCCAAACGGTGAGGAACGCCCAGAAAAACATTGCCGGGCTTGTGATGGGTTTCTTTCAACCACTGTTTTAATGAATCTTCCAGTGAAACATCACCGGTCTTATCGACCTGGACGATTTCACCGGAAGATTTGTTGACAACAACCAAATGATTGTCTTCGTATAGTACTTCCATAAATGATGGAAAAAGTGCTTATCGGTTCATTCCACCGCAGACATTGATGACTTGACCGCTAACATAGGAGGAAAGGTCTGATCCAAGGAATACGCAGACGTTGGCAACATCCAAAGGTGTTCCGCCTCTTTTCAAAGGAATTTTTTCATTCCATGCTGCACGAACTTCTTCGGGAAGTTGGCCAGTCATTTCGGTGATGATAAAGCCTGGGGCAATGGCATTGGCACGAATACCTCTGCTACCCATTTCTGCGGCAACAGATTTGGCCAAACCAATCATACCGGCTTTTGAAGCGGAGTAATTGGCTTGTCCGGCGTTGCCAGAAACGCCAACAACAGAGCTCATGTTGATGATGCTGCCGGATTTTTGTTTCATCATAACAGGTGTCACAGCGTGAATGAAATTAAAAGCAGATTTCAAATTGACGTTGATGACCATATCCCATTGTTGTTCTGACATACGCATCATCAAACCATCGCGGGTAATACCGGCATTGTTGACCAAAATATCGATGCGGCCAAAATCTTTGGCAATGTTTTCAACCACCTGATGCGTGTCTTCAAAATTGGCTGCGTTGGAAGCATATGCTTTTACTTGAACGCCAAGTGCTGCGATTTCGGCTTCAGTCGCTTTGGCATTGTCATCAATGACCAAATCGGTGAATGCGATATTGGCTCCTTCCTGAGCAAAACGAATGGCAATCGCTTTTCCAATGCCGCGAGCCGCTCCGGTAACAATGGCGGTTTTTCCTTCTAATAATTTCATTTGATTATTTATTTATGGTTCATTAATTTCCATTCCAACCAATCCGTGGAATAAAAATTCGAAAATTTGCTGATTTTTATCTTTTCCTCCCCTGAAACTTTCACGGGTGTAAGGCACTTCCAATCCTTTCATTGCATACAAGAGAAATTGAGCCGCCCGACGCACATCGGTGATGCGAAACAAGCCCTTATCAACACCTTCCTGCAAAATTTGCCTCAACATGACAGTTTCTTTCTTGTCCACTTTGTTTCTAACTTTCTCTATTTCAAGAATATCCCTAAAAAACACGCCGTTTAAATTACCGTTTCGAATGACAATGTCTTTCATCGCTTCAAAGCGGGTTCTAATGTAGGCTTCCAACTTTTCTTTGGGCTGCAAAGGAGACTTCATGACGGTATTCAGAGCGGAGGTTACATAGGACAACTCGCTGTCTATGCAGGATTTATACACCTCTTCCTTGCTTCTAAAGTAGGTGTACAACGTGCGGCGACCTTTTCCGGAAGCTTCAGCGATGTCATTCATCGTTGTTTCGGCAAAACCCTTTTCTGCAAAAAGTTGTCTTGCAACTTCTACCAACATTGAGCGCGTTTTAGACATTTTTTTGAGTTTGCATGCACATTTAAAGTAAGAATGTGCAAATGTAAGAAAAAATATTTTTTTGTAGAAAAAACAAAAAGGGCTTGCAGGTTGAGTAAAAAGAACTACCTTTGCACCCACAAAACATCGCGGAGTGGAGCAGTGGTAGCTCGTTGGGCTCATAACCCAAAGGTCATCGGTTCGAGTCCGGTCTCCGCAACCAATTGAAAGGTTCTTCCATCAGGAAGGACCTTTTTTTTTGGCCTTCACTTCTTCCAAACAAAATCCAAATCCCAATCTGGCATCGTTCTCATCTTTTTACCCAATTACTTTTTACTATAATTTGTTGCTGCAAAACCGTTTTCTTTTTAATGGCGTCCTTGTCTGGTTGTTTCCCACCGACTGAAACCAACAATTTTCCGGGTAAGATCTGCGCGACACCATTTTGATCCACACCGGCCAATTGTTCAGGTTCAAGCAAGAATTCCAATTCCTTGCTTTCTTTGGGTTGAAGTTTGATTCGTTCAAATCCTTGCAAGGAGCGAATTGGCAACTCGAATTTATTGTGTTTTACAGAAACATACAATTGTGCAACCTCTTCACCCGCAAGAGCCCCTGTATTGGTTACTTTTACGCGTACTTTCAGCGGTTCACCTGCCTGGTACGTTTGGGGTATCACCAAATCGGAATATTCAAATTGCGTGTAGCTCAAACCATATCCAAATTCATATAAAGGCTCGCCTTTGAAGTAACGGTAGGTTTTGCCCTTCATGGCATATTCGCTGAAGGGAGGAATTTGGTTGATGGAAGAATAAAAAGTCAATGGCAATCGGCCCGATGGATTGTAGTCACCGAACAACACGTCGGCAATGGCTGTGCCGCCATCCTGACCCGGATACCAGGCTTCAACAATGGCAGGAACATTCTTTTTTTCCCAGGGGAAGGACAATGCACTGCCATTCAACAAAACCAAAACGGTTGGTTTTCCCAAAGCAGTAATGGCCTGAATCAATTCACTTTGCACTTTTGGAAGCTTGATGTCCAGCCTGTCGCCACCCTCAAATCCTTCCACTTTCACTTTCATTTCTTCACCCTCCAACAAAGGACTTAAACCCATACACAAAACCACGGCATCGGAATTTTGTGCAAGCGTGAGGGCTTCTTGCTTCAACTGCGTACTAGGGTCATCCCAGAGCAGTTTCATCATGGCATATTCGGTTTCATTCTGGAAGTATTCCAATTTGATGGGATAGGTTTTGTTTGCTTCCAAATAGAGATATTCATAGAGCTTCCTAGGGTGATGAACGTTTTCGAATTCAATCAAAAGAGAATCACCAAAATACAAATTATAGCCAGAGAAGCCTTCTGTTCCAATGGCATAATAGCCTGATTTTTCAACTTTTACAACCCCTGTCCAGCGAACCGAGAATTGGTCGTATGCCAAATCAGCGAAGGGCGACTGAGTACCCCACTCGAAGTTAATTTGTTTGTCGATTTGTGTGTGTCTTGGTGTTCCTTTCCAGGCTTTGTTGTTGAAATATTCCGCCTTCAATCCATGGTTTCTGCAACTGGCATCCGTATACAAAACAAAGCCTGGCAGTGGTTCAAAATAGGGCAAACCTTCAGCCAAAGGACAACCTTGGGCAAATTGAACCTGCGCATTTGGCAATTTGTCTTTCAGACCCTGCAATGGCGTTTTACCAACCGATGGATATCCGTTGTAATTGGCAAGCAACACTTCCATATCGTTGGCATTTGGACCGATCACAGCCAGTTTCTTGATATCTTTACTGAGCGGAAGCACCTGTTTGTCGTTTTTCAACAAGACAATGGATTTTCTGGCTGCTTCCAGCGCTACTTTTTTATGCTCCTCGCTATCAACTGTTTGATAGGGTATTTTGGAGTAAGAAACCAACTCATCCGGATCAAACATGCCCAATTTCATGCGGGCCATGAGCAATCTTTCTACAGAAACATCGAGCTCTTTTTCAGAAATCAGTTTCTGATTGACTGCATTCATGAGTGTCAGGTAGCTTTCTCCGCAATTCAAATCGGTACCGGCTTTCACTGCCATGGCAGCAGCAGCTTCCTGGGTTGGGACAACATGATGGGCATTTTTGTCGTAAAAATCGACAACTGCCCAACAATCGGAAACGATATACCCTTTGAAACCCCATTCTTTCCGCAATAGTTCTTCCAGAAATTTATTGCCGCAGCAGGGAGCTCCTTCGATGGCATTGTAAGCACACATGACGGAATAAACGCCTGCTTCTTTGACCACTTTCTCAAAATGTGGCAGATAGGTTTCAGCCATGTCCTTTTTACTGGGCCAAACGTCGAAGGAATGTCTCAGAGATTCAGGACCGCTGTGGACAGCAAAATGTTTGGCAGTTGCCACCAATTTATAGTATTTGGAATCGTTTCCTTGCAAACCTTTGATAAAGGGAACAGCCAGGGCTCCGGTCAAATAGGGATCTTCCCCGTAAGTTTCCATACCCCGCCCCCACCTTGGGTCTCTGAAAATATTGATGTTGGGCGTCCAGTAGGTCAAACCCTGGTAGATACCGCGCTTTTCTCGGTTGCTGAAATCGTGATATTTGGCCCTGGCTTCATCCGAGATCACATTGGCAATGGTGGACATTTGTTTTTGATCCCACATGGCTGCCATTCCAATGGCTTGGGGAAATACGGTGGCCAATCCGGCACGTGCCACCCCATGCAGACATTCGTTCCACCAATTATATGCAGGTATTCCGAGTCGATCGATGGAGGGTGAATCATACCGCATCAAGTCGATTTTTTCCTGCAAAGTCAATCTGCCCATCAAATCGGCAACTCTTTGTTCAAAATTCAATGTCGGATTTTGATATGGAAAGGTTTCGGACTGAATTTTTTCCTGTGCAAAAACAGCCAGATTTCCAAGGAGTAAAAAGGCTAAGATTAAGGTAGCTAGCGTGTTCTTCATATGTATGTTGTAAGTGCGTACCAAAGATACGTTTTTTTGCATTTTCAACAAGATTTTCTGAAAAACAAGATTCTTTCGAAATTGTAAAGAAACAAACCTTTAACTACCTTTGTCAAAAGCGATGAACTGTATCGATGGTAAAAATAAAAAACATATATGTCTGCAATCATTGTGGTGCAGAATCTCCAAAATGGGTAGGTAAATGTCCTGTTTGCGGTGAATGGAATACCTATCAGGAGGAAGTTATCCGAACGGAAACCGCCCCATTAAAGGCATCCGCTTCAGGTTTTCATGCCCCAAAATCAAAACCGGTCACGCTGGCTGAAATTGAATTAAGCAAAGAGCCGCGCATTGTTACAGGTGGTGGAGAATTGGACAGGGTGCTGGGCGGCGGAATCGTTCCCGGCTCGCTCATTCTTTTGGGCGGAGAACCCGGCATCGGAAAATCCACCCTGATTTTGCAAACAGTTTTGCAAATTCCCAATCAAAAAGTACTTTATGTCTCTGGTGAAGAAAGTGTTGGACAGCTCAAACTTCGCGCTTCAAGAATTTCTGGCGACAATCCAAATGCCTGGTTTGTGAGCGAAACGTCTTTGGAGGAAATCTTTGTTCACTTATCGAATATCAAACCCGATTTGCTCATTATTGATTCCATTCAAACGGTTTCCACCAGCCTGGCAGAATCTTCGCCAGGAAGCGTGACTCAGGTGCGGGAGTGTGCAGCCTCTTTGCTTCGTTACGCAAAAGAGAGCGGCGTCCCCGTGATTTTAATCGGACACATCAACAAAGAAGGCAGTATTGCGGGGCCAAAAGTGCTGGAGCACATTGTGGATTCCGTGTTGTTGTTTGAAGGCGACCAGCAATATATGTACAGAATTCTTCGTGCCATCAAAAACAGATTTGGTAGCACCTCAGAAATAGGCATCTTTGAAATGTTGCAAGATGGGCTCAGAGAGGTGGTAAATCCTTCCGAAATGCTATTGTCACAAAACCATACCGGTCTGAGTGGCGTTTCCATCGCAGCAACAGTTGAAGGAATCAGACCATTTCTGATTGAAGTTCAGGCACTTGTCAGCACTGCAGCTTATGGCACAGCGCAACGTTCAGCCACAGGCTTTGATTTGAGGCGGTTGAATATGTTGTTGGCCGTTTTGGAAAAAAGAGCAGGGTTTAAACTGGCTCAAAAGGATGTCTTTTTAAACATTGCCGGGGGTATTAAAGTGAATGATCCTGCCATCGATTTGGCCGTACTTGCCAGCATCTTATCGTCCAATCTTGATTTGGTCATTGATCCGGATTGCTGCATGGCCGGAGAGGTGGGTTTATCGGGTGAAATCCGACCCGTCAACAGACTGGAGCAGCGCATTTTGGAAGCACAAAAACTAGGTTTTAAGCGCATTTTAATTCCTAAAATTAAAAATGATGGCCTGAATGCAAAACGGTTTAAGATTGAGATTGTGCAAGTAGGAAAAGTAGAAGAGGCTTTTAAACACATTTTCGGATGATTCACGATTTTGACATTCGGGTTGAACCAAAACTGGCTTCGGATGAAGCACAAATCAGAAACTATCTGATTGAACGCCATCACATTGACCCTAAAGACTTTAAAGGGCTTCAAATCATTAAAAGAAGCATCGATGCCAGACAAAAAATCATTTTTGTAAACCTCAGGGTACGTGTTTGGGAGGATGAAACACCAACCCCTGTGGCACTAGCCCCCTTCCACTATGCGGATGTATCCCGAAGCAAACATACAGCCATTGTCGTTGGTGCAGGTCCGGCCGGTTTGTTTGCAGCCTTAAGACTCATTGAGCTTGGCATACGTCCAATCGTTGTTGAAAGAGGCAAATCGGTACGGGAACGAAAAAGAGACATCGCTGACATCAACAAACACCACAAAGTCGACCCCGATTCCAATTACAGTTTTGGAGAAGGTGGTGCCGGTGCTTTTTCGGACGGCAAACTGTATACAAGGAGTAAAAAAAGAGGAAATGTGGACAGAATTTTGGAATTGTTTGTTCATTTTGGAGCGAACCCACAGATTTTGGTCGATGCACATCCTCATATTGGCACAGATAAATTGCCAGGGATCATTGAAGCCATTAGAAATCAGATTTTAAAGGCCGGCGGAGAGGTTCATTTCGAAACCAAAATGTCCGATCTATTGTTGAAAAATGGTCAGTTGGAAGGCATTGTCACCGCCAATGGAAAGACCTTTTTGGGGCCGGTCATTCTGGCAACAGG
>CAYYJF010000071.1:0-8188 GCA_964472175.1 uncultured Bacteroidales bacterium
AAAGTTGATTCCCCGATTTTATCTTGCTAAAAGTTTACTCGGTCGTCCTGTTTTTTTCATTATTAAATATCGTTTTTCTATTTTCCATACGGTAACTTGTACCGTTTAGTTTGACGACTTCACATTTGTATAGAAGTCTGTCTAATAGTGCACTTGCAAGCACTTCGTCATCCAGTGTTTCTGCCCATTCTGTTGGTGATTTATTTGTTGTGATTATTAGAGATATCTTTTCATGAAGCGTGTTTATCAGATTAAAGAAGGCCGAGGAGTCCTCCTTCTTTACTGGAAACAGCATGATGTCATCGATTGCAAGCAGGTCTGCATGCGATTCAAGTTATCGTACGAATAAGTAAAATTCAATTGATTATATCCCCACATATCACCAACATTACGCATCCGCCATCCCGGTGAATGAATGATGTTTCCCTCAAGATATGTATTAGAAATTTGACTAATATTTCCATTAAAAAAACCAGTTGAATTATCGCTCTTTTTGTCGTAGTATATATTTTCTGAAAAAAGTGCACCATTCTTTGAAATCAAACCCGAAAAACGGCGCTATCAAGAAAGCCTTGCACCCGAAAACGCCCTCGTAGGTATAAAGCCGGACGATGGTAACAAAAAAAAGGGTATCCCAAAATATTACTTTTGAGATACCCAATTAAAACTATTCAACAGCGCCTTAAAACGGCACAAGACTTGTTACACCAATCCGAAAACCTTCAGATCTTCTTCAACCGTCGTGATGGTGGCCACACCAAATTTTTGCTTGGCTACTTCCAATACATTTGGCGTAAAGAACGCCGGAAGCGTCGGGCCGATATGTGTATTGCGAACACCCAAATACAACAAAGCCAAATGCACGATGATGGCCTTCTGCTCATACCAAGCAATATTGAAAACAAGGGGCAACTCGTTGATGTCTTCCAGACCCAGCACCTCTTTCAGCTTCAAAGCCACCACAGCCCAGGAATACGAATCGTTGCACTGACCGGCATCCAACACACGGGGAATGCCATTGATGTCGCCCAAACCCAACTTGTTGTAGCGGTATTTGGCACAACCCGAGGTTAAAATCACCGTATCAGAAGGCAACTGCTTGGCAAATTCCGTGTAATATTCACGGCTCTTTTGACGCGCATCACAACCCGACATCACCACCATTTTACGGATGGCACCGGACTGTACGGCTTCCAAAATCTTATCGGCCAGAGCCAGCACCTGATTGTGCGCAAAGCCGATGGTGAGATTGCCCTGTTCAATTTCCGTAGGAGGAGGGCAAGTTTTGGCCAATGCGATGACTTCACTAAAATCTTTGCTTCCATCGGGCAATGTTGCCGTCAATCGCTTCCAGCCAGGCATGCCTGTTGCACCTGTGGTGAAAATCCTGTCGTTGTACGTGGCAGACGACTTCGGTGGAACCAAACAATTGGTCGTGAACAAAACCGGCCCATTAAAACTTTCAAAGTCAGACTGTTGTTGATACCATGCACCACCGTAGTTTCCTACCAAATGGGTATATTTTTGAAACGCCGGATACGCATGCGAAGGCAGCATTTCGCTGTGGGTATAGACATCCACCCCACTGTCCTGCGTTTGTTGCAAAAGCATTTCCAAATCCCTCAAATCGTGGCCGCTGATTAAAATGCCCGGACGTTTTCCAACACCGATGTTGACATTTGTGATTTCAGGATGGCCATATTTTCCGGTATTGGCTCCATCCAGCAAAGCCATGGCTTTGACCCCATATTCACCGGTTTTCATCACCAAATTCAGAATGGAATCGACTGTGTGGGGCTTGGTGATTTCGACCAAAGCCTCAGCCATAAAATGCAAAATATCCGGATCCTCGGCATTCAGATTGCCCGCATGTTCGACGTATGCAGCCATGCCCATCAATCCATATTGCACATATTGTTTCAAGGAACGAATGTCGGGATTTTCATCCAAACCGGGAATACCAACGGTTTCGCTTTTCAGCAGAAAATCGGCCTTGGTTTGTCCGGTCCATTGAACCAGATCCAAAGATGCATCAAAAGCGCCTTCTGCTTTCAGTTGATCCCTCAACGACAAATTGCGCTGAATGGATTCCACGATCAGATCGGGATCGAAATTGGCATTGGTAATGCAGGTAAACAAAGCATGCACGATGGGAAATGCGGCTTTTTGGACACTGTTGGTTTCAAGTGCGACCAAAGCCAATCCCTTGGCGCTGTACACCAAAACATCGTGCAGGTGAGAGACTTCGTCTGTTTTACCACAGACACCTTTTATGGTGCATCCGATGTTTTTGGATGCTTCTTGACATTGATTGCAAAACATGCTCATAATGAATCGTTTATAGAATTTAATGGCCAATTTATTTGGCAAAGTAGATTTTAATGTCGGTTGAATCACCTTGATTCAACCAATGTTTGTAGTTCAAGCTGATGGTTTTGTCAAGGAGGGGGGCCGGAACAAAAGCAGCAACAATTTCAAGTATTTCATTGTCATTCAATTGTTTGATGGCAGAAAGCACCTCATGTACAGGTTGTTCGCCCCTATCCAGTATTTCGGATACAGGGATGGAAGCCACCACAGCATCGGCGTGAAACCAATCAGGACAGTCTGTCACATACGTGGCTTCATCCGATTGGAGGACATCCAAATCGTTTTGCCCGACTTTTTCACGCATCGTTTGTACCATCTGTGCCACATTCAATCCGCCAATAACGGCTGCCTGTCCGACACTCGCAATTTTGGCGATGGTTTTGCGCAAGACCGGATTCTTCAATTTCTTAAATTCCGGCGCCATGTCAATCAGCACTTCCTCCAACTCCGGATAGGCTTCGAGCAAATCAAAAATCTTGGTTTTGGGCGTAATGATCAATTTTTCCATCACCTTACTTTTTATCACCGTACGACAAAATGCGCTGCTCGCCTTCCAAAGCTCTAAGCGCCGTCAAATCCTGCGAAACCTCCAGTGTTCCAAGGTATTCTCCGTTTTCATCACGAAGGGCATAGTATTCAATGTAGATAAATTTTCCATGCATTTGAATCCAGAACGGAGCATGCGATTCCTTGCCCGATTTGAAATCGTCGATGATTTTTTCGACAATGTGCACACTTCCCGGGGGGTGACACAAGCGCACATCGCGGTTGATGATGGAGCGGCTTCTGGCAAAAATGCGTTCTTTCCCCTGGGTGAAATACTTGACTTTGTCGTTTTTATCGACGAAGGTCATGTCGAAGGGCACCGAATTGAGAATGGCCATGATTTCTTTGGCGTTAAAACTACCCGAAGGCAATTGAATCTCACCATTTTGATTCAACGAATGTGTCTGCAGGTCGGTTTGTTCGGAAAGTCCCTCCGGTTTCCATTCTTCTTGTGGATCGTACAGGGTGAAGCCAAATTCCAGCGTTTGTCGGTGAATTTGCCACCAATCTTCAAGCGTCAACACATCCAGACTCATGGGAAAGAGAATGTCTTCCTCTTTCTTGGTCATATCGGTTAAAGACTTCAAAACAGGCGTAAAAATCAGATCCTTCACATCAATCAAATCCGATTTCTTCAACTCGGACGAACGCAACAATTCGATGCAACCCTTGAGCTGTTCACGTATTTCATCGTGCTTACCCCACATCACTTTGGGAGGTCCGGTGATGCCATTCTTTTCCAAATAGGGAAATAATAGGTATTCTTTGCGTTGATAGTGTTTGTCCACATCCATCAACTCGTTGAAGGTGCCCAACAACTTCAGTCGCAAGCCTTGATAGGCTTCATCAGAGGCTTGTTCGATGGCTTCAAGCAAAGCCGTAGCCTGAGAGGCAACTTGCAACAAGGCCACATTTTCTTGTTTGAAAACATCGACCGGGTGACCTGCTGTGACCGTTTGTGAACCTTCCGTATCAATGTGTCCGTCAAGCACTTCACCATGTACGTCGCACAAACGAAGCACTTCTTCTTCCGGCAAACCTTCCTGGATGAGTTCCTGTTCCACTTCAACCACTTCGCCATAAGGAATGTGTTTGAGGGTGGCCATCAATTCATATCGAACATGAATCGGATCCTGTCCATCGTGCAATTTTAAAATCAGCGCTTTCAGTTTTTCTTTTCTGAAGCGTGAATTGTTGATCAATTCGCTCATTGTTTCTTTGTTTTATGTTTGTACTTCTTTTTCCAGATAAAATAGCCGCTCACCAAAACCAAGATTCCGAACAATCCGGTTAAAGGTACGAGCAGAATGTAAAAATCCCCCAATAAAAATTGAAAAAAACGTCCTGTATGAATTTCCAAACAGAGATTCCAGACTGAAAGACCTGAAGCTTGTCGAATGGATTCAGGCATTTTCGGAAAAGGCCTGGATGAACCCAAGGGCCTGACCCCCAAATCGTAATCGAACACATAGTTTTTTCCTTCACCCCAGGTCACATACCCGGTCACCTTCACATCACCCACCGGTTTTCCGGAAGCTTGCGCCTTGTAGGGTTTTCCGTCAAAATGGTTGATTACGAGTGCCGAATCTGGATTCCACTCAAAAAGTCCACTGAAGGAACCCACCAAATAACCTTTTTGTTGTGTTGGAATCAGGGCATTGATGCCCATGACACTGATGGGAGGTTGGTGCTGCATCCGCATGGGTTTCAACCGGGTCAAATCCATTTGATACATACCGGTCGAAGTCGATAAAAGCAGCTGGTTTCTATGCGCATCAAAGTGCAAATCACGAAGCTGGTCATGCCAGGGATTGGGTTGATCCAAATTCGAATAAGCCGGGGGTGCCACGCGTGCCTGCGCAATGGCAATCAACAAGGGTGGTCGGAGAAACATCCCGGTAATGAACAACACCAGCAAACAAACAGCCACCCACACACCCAACTTGTTGTGCCACAGAATGGACCACTTATTCACTGCAGCAATTTGCCGAACAGGCTGCCTGTGTTTTTTTCTGCGTTTGATCCATTTGGGAAAAATAAAATAAATCAATCCGGTCAGGGATAAAAAGAATGCAATCAAACCCAGCATATCGACCCAGAGTTTTCCCGGCAATCCGAAAATTTCTCCCGAATGCGTCTGCCACAAGACTTCAAAAAGGGTCACTTTCCCGTCCATTTCTTGTGCAGGTTGCAGCACCATTTGTGTCATGTGGGTGCGTATTCCTGCATCATACCCCTTGAACAAATGCGACCGACTGAGTACATATAAGGTATCCCCGACGTTTTCGATGCCGACAACCCTTTCATGTTGAGCAAATGGCATGGACACCCATCGATGGTTGGTTTCGTCATAAGCCTGACAACCGAACAAAGTTGCCGCATATAAATGGCCTTTGGCTGAAAGGTGTAAATCCAGTATTTTTTGATGATCACTGCCTTGTTTCATACCCTGCATCAGGGGTGTAAAGGAAGCATAAGAAGTGTCTGTCAGCCAAATGCCGATATTGCCAAATACCAACAAACTGTCCGAACGCCAGGTCAATCCACCTTTAACGGCAGCATTGTTCCAGTTTTGGTAGGTATAATTTGCAGGAAGGTTGGAACGCTTTACATCGAATGAAGCAAGCAAATCTCTGTGATTCATGATGATGCCGGTCACAGAAAAAAACAACAGCATCAAAGCAATGGGTACGCCCATCCACTTGTGCCATGTTTTCCATTTTATCCAATTTCTCATTGTTCTGAATGCGCTTTTGAATCTATTCTCAGGCTTTTATACCAAATTGCTTTTGGCCAACGATTGAATGGTTTCACCCGACACCAAAGCATCCATTGATTGACGAATCTCAGCATACCGGTGATGCAAGGGACATGGGTTTTCACGGTCACATTGCTTCAATCCAAAAACACATCCATAAACAGATTTTTCACCCTCAATATAAGTAACCAGGGTTTTCAAAGAAAGTTCAGGATCTTCCGGTTTGAAATAAAAACCACCCCCCTTGCCTTTCAACGAAAACAAAAAACCATGACGAACCAGGCGTTGCAATATTTTAGCGGTATAAAATCTGGGCGCAGCAATTTGAGCAGCAATTTCATCTACTCCTGGCCTTAATCCTTTAAAATTTTGGGTTTGTATATAGACCAAACCCCGCAATGCATACTCTGTTTCCTTGTTGAACATATCGGATGATTTTTTGACACTGCAAATATACACATCATTTTTAATACTAAAAGACCTTTTGGTATTTTATTTAAAAAAAAGAGGTATCTTTGTTCCGTCATTAAACCAAAGAATTATGGAAACGACTCATTTTCACAACAAATCATTGGGCGAAATTGTTGCCTACGATTTTAGAACAGCCGAAGTATTCAAGCAATCTGGCATTGATTTTTGCTGTGGAGGTAAAAAAAATCTGCAAGAAGCCTGCGCAGAGAAATCCATAGAAGTGGATCAACTCGTCGTCAAACTGCAAGAAATCACCTCATCCCCTGCTTCCAACGCACAAAACTTCAAAGCCTGGAAACTGAATTTTCTGGCCGATTATATTGTCAACACCCACCACGAATACGTGTTGAAGCAATTGCCCGAATTGGTTTTTTATACCAACAAGATTGCCGATGTACACGGCGCACACCACCCGGAACTGATTCAGGTTGCCAATTTGTTTGAAAAAATCAATGTCGAATTGCTGCAACACCTCAAAATGGAGGAAGAAGTCTTGTTTCCGGCCATCAAAGAAGCATTGAAAAGCAATTCAGCCAAAGCGAAAGAAAGCATTCAAAGTGAAATCAGCCGGATGTTTGGTGAACACGATTTTGCAGGCGGTGCCATGGATCAAATCCGCATCCTGACAAACGACTATGCCGTTCCTGCAGACAGCTGCAACACGTATGCTGTTGCGCTGAAATTGCTTGAACAATTTGAAGACGACTTGCACACCCATGTTCACCTGGAAAACAACATTTTGTTTCCCAAGGCACTGGCGCTGTAAACATTACACCCGCCCGTCCATGGCGTTGATGAGTTTGTCGAAGCTTCGGTCACTCAATATTTTTCGAAGAAATAAGACCGGTTTGGCAAATGCACCTTTCACATAACGGGTCTTGGGTTTGTTGGCTGTGGCAGCTTTGACGATCACGTTTGCCAGCACCAAGGGGTCGGTTGCCCGCTTGGGGTTGGCATACATGGTGGTCATGGTATTTGCCGTTCGGCTTGCTCTTTGGGCGTAAGCACCCTGCAACGAATTGTTTTTCAGGTTGTTTGCCGCAATCACTCCCCATGGAGTTGCAATCACTCCGGGTTCAACCAACACCACATCAATACCAAATGGTTTCACTTCCAAACGCAAACAATCCGACCAGCCCTCCAAGGCATGTTTGGTGGCATGGTACCAGGCCCCAAACGGGGTATACATTTTACCCCCCATGGATGAAATGTTGACAATGCGGCCAAACCCATTTTGACGCATTTGTGGCAGTACCAGTTGGGTGAGGTGCGCCAAACCAAACAAATTGACCTCAAACTGCCTGCGACCTTCGGAAATGGGCACATCTTCAACGGCGCCATAAGATCCGTATCCCGCATTGTTGATCAGTATGTCAATCCGTGAATCTTGCTTCAGGATGCTGTTCACACAAGCCACAATGGAATCAGCATCGGTTAAATCCAAAGGCAGCACCTTTATGCCAAAGACTTCCAAAGGCTTCATTTGATCAACGCTTCTGGCAGCTGCATAGACTTTGTACCCTTTTTCGTTCAACAAACGTGCGGTGGCTTCACCCATCCCTGAAGAAGCCCCTGTAACCAAAACGATTTTTCCCATTTTATCGCAGCATCATTTTTTTACGATCCACAATATACAATCCGGCAGGCAAACCATCCAGTGCCGAAGCGCGATGCACGCCCGAACGAATTTTCAATCCCATTCCATTGTACACATCCACATATGAAGATGTATTGTTTGAAAGCACGGGTTCCAATGCTGTAACCGGCGTCAAATTGTCCGAATTGGACAAATAAATTTGGTCGATCACAATGGGACTGTTTCCGGTTGACCAAAAACCAAGAATATACAAATGACTCGGATCCAGCTTCGTCGTGGTGCCACTCTTGACCATCGTGCTCAGATTCACAGCCACTTGTCTGGAACTACCAAAATTGTATTCAGCCGGCTTTGACCAATAATTGTTTTCATCAAAAATCCGGAAAGATATGCTGCTGTAATTGTCAGCACCCAGTTTTACCACCAAATATTTGTATTTGGACAAA
>CAYYJF010000072.1:0-7911 GCA_964472175.1 uncultured Bacteroidales bacterium
AAAAATAATATCGTGTGCGATGTATTTATAAAAAAACAAATAAATAACTATATTTAACACATTATTCAACTTAATAAAAGCCGTTGCGTTATGGGTGTTGATCCGTTTATAGATTGTTCGTACAGCATTTCCAGGTTGATTACCAAACGGTACAGCACTTCGTTTTCTTTGGCAACATCCATGTTGGAAAAAGAAAAGAAACAGGCTGTATATGCGATTTATGGATTTGTTAGACTGGCAGATGAGATTGTCGACAGTCTTTTACCTTATGATCGTAATTTTTTGTTTGAAGAATTGAATTCGGCCCTGAGTGATGCTTTGAAATCGGGAATGAGTTCGAATCCGGTGTTGACTTCATTTGTCGATACGGTCAATCATTATGAGATTCCATTTGACTATATTCATGCTTTTATGGATAGTATGCGCGCGGATTTGTCCAAATCCACCTATACGCAGTCGAATGATTTACAGCAATATATTTATGGCTCGGCTGATGTGGTGGGGTTGATGTGTCTGAAGGTTTTTTGTGCAGGAAACAAGGTTTTGTTTGACCAATTAAATGATTCGGCTCAAAAACTGGGATCGGCTTTTCAAAAAATAAATTTTCTTCGTGATATAAAGGAAGATACTCAGGAATTGGGGCGTTTGTATTTTCCTGAAATGGCTTTGAGCGCTTTTGATGAACAATCAAAACTGTCCATAGAACGCTCCATCGAAGCCGATTTTAAAGCGGCATTGCCAGGTGTCAGACTTTTGCCGGGTCGCTCCAGGTTGGCTGTGGCACTGGCCTATTACTATTATTATGGCTTGTTCCAGAAAATTCAACGTGCCGATCCCAATTTGGTGCTGTCCACCAGAATGCGCATCTCAAATCTAAAGAAGTATTATTTAATCGTGAAGGTCGGATTTTTGTATAAAACCAAGTGCTTATGATGGAAGAACTCGTTGTTTTGGTCGATCTTGCCGATTGTCCAATGGGTACGATGGAGAAAATGGAAGCTCATCAAAAAGCCATGCTGCATAGGGCGGTGTCGGTTTTTGTTTTTGATTTGAATGGCCGGATGCTCATTCAAAGACGTGCCTTCGACAAATATCATTCGCCGGGTTTGTGGACCAATACAGCCTGTACACATCCCAGACCTGAGGAATCCATCCTGGAGGCTGCAAACAGGCGCTTGAACGAAGAAATGGGACTGAAAACGACGACCCTGGTCAAACTTTTCGATTTTGTATATAAAGAAGCTTTGGAAAATGGGCTGACAGAATATGAATTCGATCATGTCTACCTTGGTTTTTGTGATGTGGCTCCTATGCCAAATCCTTTGGAAGTGTCTGAATTTCAATATGTATATCCTGATGATTTACTCAAATCAATACAATCTGCGCCAGCATTGTATACGGTTTGGTTCAAGAAAATTGTGGAGCGGGTGATCCAGGCTGTATCGATGCAACAATCCATGATATGAAGATGTATCCACGAAATAAGGTGCCTTTAAATCAGGTAAAACGGTTTATCATCGTTTTCTTTGTCATTGCAACATTGGGTTATTTGTTGCCCTTTACCTCCTCTGTTTTTCTTCTGCTTACCCCACTGGCATTATGCCTGAGTGCCTACCTTTTGATGGTGTATCATGTTTTTAAAAAAGGGGATGTGTTGGTTTTTGTGTCCATTGTGGTGCTTGGATTTGTCATTGAAGCAATCGGTGTTTCAACCGGTGTGGTCTTTGGCCGATATCAGTACGGGGAAACCATGGGTTTGAAGGTTTTTGATACGCCTTTGCTGATTGGGGTCAACTGGTTATTTCTCTCTTATTCAGGTTTGTCCATTGCGTCCAAAATTCCGTTTATCAAACGGTTGGATGTTGTTGTCGCCCCTTTGATCATGCTTATTTATGATGTTGTACTTGAAACAGTGGCCCCGAAAACAGACATGTGGACCTGGGACAATCAAACCATCCCCATGCAAAATTATCTGGTCTGGTTTTTGGTCGGTTTTTGTTTTGTCGGACTTTTAAAATTTGCGCGTATAAATACCAAAAATAAGGTTGCTCCTTTGTTATACATTTGTCAGCTGTGTTTTTTTGTGGTTTTGGCGGTTTATTTTAATTGGTTGAAATGATTCATCGAAAACACCACCCGTTTTTTGTGGGAATGTTTCGTCTGTTAACCCACTTGCTGCTGAAACGTTGCTTTCATCAGGTGCATCACCATGGTTCCTTCATTGATCATGGACAGTCGGTCTTGGTTTTATCCAATCACATCAGTTGGTGGGATGGATTTTGGATGTTGCATCTCAATACGCAGGTGTTCAAAAAGAAAATGCATTTTATGATGCTGGAAACCCAGTTGAGGAAACATTGGTATTTTCAGTTTATTGGGGGGTATTCCGTCAAAAAGCAATCCAAATCGATGGTGGAAAGCTTGTTATACACGGTGGAACTGCTTCGGCATTCCCAAAATATGGTTTTTTTATTCCCTCAGGGTAAAATCCAATCCTTGTACCAGTCGTCTATCCATTTTGATCAAGGTGTTTACCGAATTTTTCGGGCACTTTCACCTCGGACACAAATTGTTTTTGCCGCCAATTTTGTGGATTATTTGTCTGAAAAGAAACCAACCTGGACCGTGTATTATGAACAATTTTCGGTGGCAGATTTGATACAGGACGATTTGGCTGAAAAATACAACCTATTTTACCGGAACGCATTGGGTGAACAACAAAGCAAATTTTCATCATGACAGTGCTGGCTATGTTGAGTATCGGATTGTTGATGTATCAATGCATCAATGTGTTGATCAATTTGATTTGGATGCAGCGCATAAAAGCTGAACCACAAGGCAGCCAATCACGCGTTTCGGTTTTGATACCGGCAAGGAACGAAGAATCCAATATTGGGCTGTTGCTCAGTGATTTGACATTGTGTCGGGATGAATTGTTCGAGATTCTGGTGTACGACGATGATTCAACGGACAACACGGCTGAAATTGTGTCAGCATTTGCCTGGAAAGAACCTAAAATACGTTTGATACGGTCTGTCGGTTTGCCTGATGATTGGTTGGGAAAAAACCATGCATGTCATCAGTTGGCGCAAGAGGCCGGAGGTGAATGTTTCTTGTTTTTGGATTCAGACGTTCGCATTCTACCAACGATGATCCGAGATTCAGTTGCTGAACTTCGACGCAAAAAGTTGGGTTTGATGTCGGTATTTCCAAGGCAAATACAGCAAACCTGGGGAGAAAAAATGACCGTTCCCATCATGAATTACGTATTAATCACCCTATTGCCACTCATTTTTGTCCGAATTTCTTCCTTTAAATCGCATGTGGCCGCCAATGGTCAGTTCCTGCTGTTTGATGCTACTGTTTATTTGGCCAGTCAACCACACGCAAAATACAGGCACTCTAGGGTGGAGGATCTGGATATTGCCGGAGATTTTAAAAAGCAGGGCGTTCGTCTGGCTTGTTTGGCCGTGGATAAAAGGCTTTCATGCAGGATGTACCATTCATACAAAGAGGCTTTACATGGATTTTCTAAGAATGTGTTGTCCTTTTTTGGAAACAAACCCTTTCTGGCGGTTGGCTTTTGGCTCTTGGTCAGTTTGGGCTTCATCCCAGTTTATATAACTGCTCAGACAGCCTTCATGGCATACATTTTTGGTGTTCTAGTCGTTGTTTCGATATACTCGTTGGTGAGCAAGCAATCGTTGTTGGTCAATTTGCTCCTATATCCTGTGCATTTGTTATTTTTGTTGCACGTGATGTTGCGTGCCATGTCTTTAACCCATCAAAATAAGGTCACTTGGAAAGGAAGATCGCTATAATACTCATTGCCCTGTTTGCTGTGACTCAGTTGCTTTTTGCTGAGGTGAAAGGGGAAATCTATCGGGCCTATATTTCTGAAAATATGGACAGATGGAAATTTGTAATAGATTCAACCGAGCGGTCTTCCAATTTGTCAAAGCAAGACCGATTGGAACTTTTGAATTATCAGTATGGCTACATCGCCTGGTGTATTGATAAAAACAAAAAGCAGGTGGCTGTAGCGTATGTAAAAAAAGCCGAGCAGCAGGTGCAAAAACTGGAGACCGGCAGGTATCAAATTTCCACCCTGCATGCCTATAAAGCCGCGCTGATAGGATTTAAAATAGGTCTGGCTCCCTACAAAGCGCCTTTTATTGGAAAAGAAAGCATCGACAATGCCAAGAAATCAGTTCAGCTCGATGCGAACAATGCCTTTGGATACCTGCAATTGGGCAATATTTCCTTTTATATGCCCTCCGCATTTGGCGGTTCAAAAAAAGAAGCCATGAAAATGTATTTAAAGGCTTTGGATTTGATGGAAAGAAAACCGACTTTGTTGAAAGAAAACTGGAATTATCTCAACTTGCTGCTTACCATTGCCCTGGCTTATCAAGAACTCGACCAAAAAGCCCTGGCCAGAAGTTATTGTTTGAAAATATTGAAAATTGAACCGCATTTTATATGGGTGAAAAATACGCTTTACCCTCAATTGATAAACTAGTTTGTATGAAAAAGAAAGTCATTATTGTAGGAACCGGAATGGGTGGACTTTCCACCGGATTGCGTTTGGCTTCAGAAGGGTATCAAGTTGTTTTTCTGGAAAAAAACAAAAAACCGGGCGGACGTTTAAACAGGATTCAGAAAGAGGGTTTTACTTTTGATGTTGGACCTAGTTTTTTCAGCATGCCTTATGAATTTGAAAGTCTGATGGCCGATTGTCAATTGTCTATGCCTTTTGAATTTGAAGCATTGGAACCATTGTACACCGTCAATTTCAAAGGGAGTGACAGGACGTTCTTGATATACAAAGATCTGGATAAGTTGAGTGCTCAATTTGAAGGCCTGGAACTCAATTTTAAACAGAAATTTTCCAGTTATTTAAAAAGTTGTGAAATCGTTTATAACGATACGGTCAATGTGGTGATTAAACAGAATTTTAACAATATAGCCGATTATCTCAAGGCCTTATTGACGGTCAACCCAAGACACTTACCCCTTTTGTTCAGAAGTTTCTGGAATCAGGTAGATCACTGCTTTGAATCGAAAGAGGCCAAACAAATTGTATCGCTCATTGCATTCTTTTTGGGACGAACCCCTTTTGACACGAATGCGGTTTACACGCTGTTGTCACATATAGAGTTTTCATACACAGGTTATTACAACGTGAAAGGGGGTATGTACACCATGGTTGAGACAATGGTGGATATTCTGGAACAAAAACAAGCCGTATTTCATTATGAAACGGAGATTATTGGATACAAATCGGAGGATGACCGACTTATTCAGTTGATAGATCAACACCATGAAGCATGGGATGCCGATTTGTTTGTCATCAATGCAGATGCTGCCTTATTCAGGGGAGAAGTTTTCAAACGAAAAGCATTCTCAACGGAAAAACTGAATCGCATGCAATGGACCATGGGGTATTTGACCATTTATTTGGGTATTGATCGAAAACTGCCCATGGTGGAACACCACAATTATTACCTGGGTAGCAATTTTGAGGGATATGCAAAGACGGTTTTGAAAAATCCGGAAACGTTGGAAAATCCGTATTATTACGTAAATGTTTTGTCCAAAAACAATCCGGACTGTGCACCTGAAGGCTGCGAAGCCTTGTTTTTTGTTTGTCCTGTTCCCAATTTGTTGCACAAAGCAGATTGGTCTGACAAACAGGAATTTGTGGAAAGCATTTTGCGGGATTTTTCGAACACCATTCAGGTCAATGTTCTGGAACATCAGGTTTTTAGAATGGAATATACTCCGGAAGATTGGAAAAAGCAATTCAATCTGTTTGCCGGGGCCGGTTTGGGCTTGTCGCACAATATGATGCAGATTGGCGCATTCAGACCGAGAAACGCAGACGAAAAATTTAAAAATACCTTTTATGTGGGTGCATCCACCATTCCGGGAGCCGGTTTGCCTATGGCCGTTATCGGTTCAAAATTGGTGACAGAAAGAATATTAAATCAAGAAAAATAATTTATTTTCACTTTAAAATATACAGAACATGAAAATCATCAATGAATTTAAAGCATTTGCTGTGAAGGGAAATGTCATTGACATGGCCGTAGGTATTATCATCGGTGCCGCTTTTGGTAAAATTGTGTCTTCGATTGTAAACGATGTCATCATGCCGCCCATCGGATTGTTGGTAGGCGGGGTCAATTTTACCGACTTGAAAATTGTATTGAAGGAAGCCATTGGCGACAATCCGGCTGTCACTTTGAATTATGGCAATTTTATTCAAGTGTGTTTTGATTTTTTGATTGTGGCTTTTGCCATTTTTATGGTCATAAAAGCCATCAATGCAGCAAAGAATAAAGCTGAAAAAAGCAATCAACCTACTGTCATTGAGGTAAATAAACAAGAAAAGCTACTCGAAGAAATTCGCGATTTGCTTAAAAAATAAACAGGATGAAGTGGTGGTTTGCTTATTTTTCAGTGATTCTTTCATGCTTGTTTATTGAAAAAAGCAATGCCGTATCTGTGGATTCGTTGCAATCGAAGGTCTATTCATATGTTCGGGAGCAACCTCAGAACAACCTTTATGTCCATTTGGACCGGAATGAATATGCGCCCGGAGATACCATTTGGATGAAAGCCTATATGTTGTCGCCAATTTCCAATGATGTGTTGTTTGTACGTTTGCTAAATAGCCGCATGAACATTGTCTTGCAGAAGCAATTTCCTGTAAAAGACATCCGCTCAAATGGAGAAATGGCTTTGCCTGATACCCTGCAAGAGGGTGATTATCAATTGATGGCATATATGGATAAAATGATTCAATACGATCCGGAAAATGTTTTTCTGCAACCCATTCGTGTGTATAAGAATATCAAGCGGACCTTGAAAGTCGAGGCTTTTGTTTCGGATGCCAATCGATTGGAAATTGGTAAGAAAGTACAGGTCGTATTGAAAGCCAAAGGAACCACAATTGATGGGTTGAAAGGTCGGTTTCAGGTCTTTGTAAGGGATAAAGAAATCAAATCGGGTAAATTGACCACCAATAAAAATGGAGAAGCCTTTATTCGGTTTGATTATCCGAATGTGCTGAATACCGAGTCGGCAAGATGTCATATCACCTTAAATGGGAACAATGGAGAAAGTTCGATTTTAAACTTAAATTTGCGCCATTCGGGGAATTCTTCTCATTTTAATATTGTACCAGAAGGTGGACATTTGTTGGAAGGAGTTGCCAACAATTTGGTCGTAGAAACCTGGGATGACAGTCAATCGCCCATTTCAGCCAAGTTGGTGCTCTTACAAGATGGTGTTCAAATGGGTCGTGTTACCACCAACGAACAAGGGTTTGGACATTTGTCACTGACACCAAAATCGGGTGCAAAATACGAAATTCTTATTCAGGATAGCATCCATTCCATCACCAAAGATTTGCCTTGTACCATCGAAAAAGAAGGCTGCTTGTTGCGTTTGGAAAAGCAATTGGACAGCACCAAAGTGTGCATGACCCCGGTTGGACTTAGTGGGATTTTTCAATGTATTTTGCGTTCTTTCGAAACGGTTCACTGGTGTGATACGTTCTCGCTTTCTCAGGGTCAAACGAAAGCATTCAATCTACCGCTTGAAAACCTGCCCGCCGGAATTTTGAGTTTGATTGTCTGCGATGAAACAGGAAAGCCATTGGCTGAACGATTGTTTATGAATAAAAATTCCCATGAGAATCAGGTTCATTTGAGTATTAAAAAAAAAGATATCAACGGGATCAAAGCCATGGATTTACAAGCTCAGGTCATGGATGCATTGGGTAATCCTGTTTTGGCAAACCTGTCTGTATCTTTGGTTGAAGCTTCAACCATCCATTGGACAACATATAATAACATTCTTCAATCTTACTATTTCCACTCACTTCAAAATCGAAACAAAAGA
>CAYYJF010000073.1:0-7896 GCA_964472175.1 uncultured Bacteroidales bacterium
TGTTTCCTGAATCCTTTGTTGTCTGTCCGAGTCGAAAAATGCCATCAACAAGCTTTGGGTTTGTTGGGTGTCAATCAATTTTAACTTGTGTGCATCTTCCAGATCCATCAGTAAATAGCAGATGTCATCGGCCGCTTCTACCAAATACACGAGGGGATGTCTGCAAAAACACATGGGTTTGTCGGGATGTTCTATCAGTCCCAATTCTTTGGCAATACGGTTAAAACCAGGGGCATCGTCCGTGAAAAATCCGAATTTTTGTTTTTTGTTGTTGGCATGAATGGAAGGGTATGGATATTTGACCATGGATGCCAGGGTGGAGTAGGTGAGGACATATCCACCAGGTCTTCGTCCTTCAAAAGTGTGTGTTAATAGTCTGAATGCGTTTGCATTGCCTTCGAACCGGCATAGATCAAACCATTGGTTTTCGCTCAATTGAGATTTCCAGACGGAATGGTCTTCTTCTTCAAAAAACGAGGCAATGGCTTTTTCTCCCGAATGGCCGAAGGGTGGATTGCCCATGTCGTGAGCCAGACAGGCAGCTGCGACAATGTCACCGATTTCAGTAAAAGCATCACCAGTGTCTATTTGCCGGTTTTTTCGAAGGGCTTTGGATACTGCCAGCCCCAATGAACGACCCACGGATGCGACTTCAAGGCTGTGGGTGAGTCGGTTGTGTACAAAGACACTGCCGGGAAGTGGAAAAACCTGGGTTTTGTTTTGTAAGCGCCTGAAAGGTGCAGAGAAAATCAACCGGTCATAGTCGCGTTGGAATTCACTTCTGTCATGTTGGTGTTGATCCTTGTATAATTCGTTTCCGAATCGCTTGGAAACGAGTAGTTTTTCCCATTGCATTGTGTTTTCCATTTTTTTATACAGATTGATCGTTTTTTTGTGTCTTTCCTTCAAGCAAAAGTATGGAAAATCTTCCGGTTTCATCCCGAAATTTCGTACTTTTGCTCATTCACAAACTGCTAAATGATTCATTCCATGATTGTCCATATTGTCAACCGTTCCAAGCATGATTTACCTGAGTATGCAACCGTTCACTCTGCCGGAGTCGATTTAAGGGCCAATTTGGATGCGCCTGTTGTGTTGAAACCTTTGGAAAGAAAGCTTATTCCCACCGGTTTATTTATTGAATTGCCTGTTGGTTATGAGGCTCAAATTAGACCAAGAAGCGGATTGGCGCTCAAAAAGGGAATTACCGTATTGAACTCACCCGGAACGATCGATGCCGATTATCGCGGCGAAATTGGTGTGATTCTCATCAATTTGTCTTCAGAAGATTTTGTCGTTGAGGATGGGGAACGCATTTGTCAAATGGTTCTTGCTGCCCACGAACAAGCTGAATGGATTCAGACAGAAGTGTTGAACGATACTGAAAGAGGTGCAGGCGGTTTCGGACATACAGGGAAAAAGTAAGACCATGTTGAAACGTTCTGTCTTGTTTTCGTTGATTTTTTTGCTGCTCATGCCTTTTGCGCATGCGGCTAAGAAAAAGCGTGAATTGGTTGAAAACCAGGTTGCTCAATCAGTTCTTTCTGAAAACGACAGAAGGATGTTCGATTATTATTTCAATGAAGCCATTCAGGAGCGCTATGCGAGTCGTTTTGATGAAGCCTTGGCTTTGTTCAAGCACTGTCTGGCCATCGATTCCTTAAATGCGCAGGTCTGGTTTGAATTGTCTGTCTTTTACAACAATATGAAACGGGCAGATTTGGGATTGGAGGCTTTTGAAAAAGCGTATGCCCTGGATCCCAAAAACGATTGGTATGCGATGGGTTTGGCCAATGCCTATTTGAATTTAAAAATGTTTGACAAGGCCATTTCTCTCTATGAGGTGCTGGTTAAAAGCAGGCCTACCGATGAAACCATCCGCTATTATCTTGCCACCTTGTACAAACAAGAAAATCAATTGCAGCATGCGCTCAGGGAATACAATCTTCTCGAAAAGCAAATTGGTAAAAATGAGCAGGTTTCTATATTTAAATACGATGTCTACAAAAAATTGAATAAGCCCAAAAAGGCCATCAAAGAGATTCAGGAATTTGTCAAATCAAATCCTGCACTCATTGATTCTCATTTGCTTTTGGGGGACAGTTGGTTTGATTTGGGTAATGTGGAGAATGCCTATAAAGTCTATATGGTAGCCTATGCAATGGATTCAACCAGTCCGGCAGTGGCGTTGACTTTGGCCGATTATTATAGCAGAACAGGTGATAGTATCAAATCCAATCAGCAATTAATCAAAGCATTGACCAACCCCAATACGGATATTGAAACCAAATTGGAGATTTTTTCACCCATGTTGAGTCAAGCTCTGGGTACAGGTGACAGCACTCAAATTGCGCATTATTTTTCCATATTGCTTGCCCAACACCCCAATGAACCCATCTTGCGAAATGTGCATGTGGAATACCTGATGGCGGTGGGAAGAAAAAATGAAGCCAAAGAAGAATTGCGTACAGTGTTGGATTTGAATCCTTTACAGCTGGATGTTTGGAAACAATTGCTACAATTGAGTGCAGAAGCAGACAACCAAAATGAAATTCAAACCATTTGTAAAGAAGCCCTCACGCATTATCCCAATGAATCTGTTTTTTGGTTTTACCTGGCGCTGTCCTACTATCCCAATACAGATGCAAAACCCATGGAATCGGACTATGACATCGCCCTGACAAATCTGAAGAAGGCTTCTGAGGTGGCCAATAAAGACGATGCGCCTTTTCTTTCAAGAATTTATGGATTGATGGGGGACATTCATTTATCTCTCAAAATGGCACAGCCTGCATACGAATATTATGACAAGGCGCTGTCCATTTATCCGACCAATTTGTTGGTGTTGAACAATTATGCTTATTATTTATCGGAAGACAATCAGGATTTGATCAAAGCAGAAAAAATGTCCAGGATGACCATCGATGCTGAACCCAAAAATCCAACTTTTTTGGATACGTATGCCTGGATATTTTTCAAACAAGGCAAATACGGTCTGGCCAAAATCTATATGGAACGAGCTCTGGCCAATGAACCTGCTCCTAGTTCCATTTTGGTGGAGCATTATGGAGATATTCTTTGGTTTAACGGCGAAAAAGATGCAGCTTTGGAACAATGGAAAAAAGCGTTGGAATTGGAAGATCCCACGGAAGAATTGGCTCAGAAAGTCGAAAAAGGTATGTATGTCAAACAATTAAATAGTCAAAAATGAAATTTTTCATGCGAATCGGTGTTTTTGGATTGTCAATGATGTTGGCACTCATTACGTTCTCCGCTTGTAAGTCGTCCAAAGAAGTGGTGAAACCTGCATCGACAAACGATGTCCGGAAACTGGAAACTTATTTGCATCAAGGCATGCCTTTCAAGTCTTTTGAAGCGAAAGTTCAATTCCAGATTTCTGCCAAAGAAGGCATACGTGTATCCATGAATGGCAACATTAAAATGCGCAAAGACAGTTGTTTGATTCTCAATGCACAAATGTTTGGTATTGAAGCTGCAAAATGCCTGATAACCAATGATAGCATTCTGATTATCAACAGATTGAATAGGGAGTACGCTGTTGAGTATATCAAGAATAGTGCATTCAAAGAATACATCAACATTGCCGTTTTACAAGATATTTTTGCCAATCGGATGTTTGTCCCCGGAAAAATGAATCCAGATGAACGTGTCATTTCCCGATTTGATTTGTTGAAACATAAAGATGCTTCCGGATATCGCTGGGGAGAAGATCGATACATCCTCGATTTTTTGCTCAACAAGGACAAACAATATGTACAGATGAAAGCCAACAGACCAGAAACTTCAGAAAGTGTGCTTTTGTATTATGATCAGTTTAAAGCGGAGTCTTTTGGCTTTTTCCCCAGACAATTGCGTATATCCACTGTTGGATTGAAAACCAATGCCAATTTGCAAATAGATTTTGATAAACCTAAATTTGATGCGGCAACCGACTTCAAATTTGAATTGCCTGCCAAATACAAGCGGGTGTCTGTAACCGATTTGATCAAAAGAATTCAAAACATGATATGAAACGTTCTTTAATACTGATCCTCACACTGTTATTCGCCTGGAGTTGTTTTGCCCAAACGACCCGCATTACCGATTTGGAGAAAAAAAGGAAAGCGGCATTGGCTGAAATAGAAAAAACGACGACTCAGCTGAGTAAAAACAAGAAGTCTACCCAAAATACATTGAATCAAGTGAATGCTTTGGGCAAACAAATCAAAGCCAGGGAAAAGTACATCAAAGAGTTGGATACTCAATTGAGCATCATCACCAAAGAAGTTGAAGAGAATCAGAGTGAATATACAGAATTGAGTCGCGAGTTAAGTGTCAAAAAATCAAATTACGTCCGTTCTTTGCGTTTGATGGCCGTCAGAAATAATTCTGAGGATAAGTTGATGTTTTTGCTTTCTGCACAAAGTTTGAATCAATTGGCCAGAAGATTGCGTTATTTGGAAGAGTTCGCTCAGCACCAAAAATTACAGGCCAAACAAATTTCCTACAAACAGGACGATTTGACCGAAAAACGTATGGCTTTGGAATTGTCTTATAAGGAGAAGGAAACCGTTAAAGGCAAACATGAGCGTGAGGCTTCTCAGTTGGACAGAGAACGAAAATTGAAAAATACGCTCATGAATCAACTCAAAGGGCAGCAAAAACAGTTGAATGCAGAGTTGACCAAGCAAAAGAAGCAAGCCGATCAGTTGGCCAAGCAAATTCAAAATATCATTGCTGAAGAAGCCAGAAAAGCTGCAGCAAAAGCCGCAGCCGACAAATCCAAGCCCCGCGAAGCTGCTGTAAAAGGTGGTTATGCCATGACAGCAGAAGAAAAGAAATTGTCAGGTAGCTTTGCATCAAACAAAGGTGCGATGGGATATCCCGTTTCTTTACCCGGTACCATTGTTGTGCATTATGGTGAAGATAAGTATCAGGATTTGAAGCATGTATCCAATGCCAGCAAGGGTATCGACATCCAAACTAAACCTGGTGCATCCGCTTTGTGCGTGTTTAAAGGGGTTGTCAGTAAGGTTTTTGCCTTGCCCGGTTTCAATCAGTCCGTCATTGTCCGACACGGGAATTACCTGACAGTCTATTCAAACCTGAGTACGGTGTCCGTGACTTCCGGTTCAACTGTATCGACAGGACAAGCCCTGGGTAAAATATATGTCGACAATACACAGGGTGGTCAAGCCATTCTGCACTTTCAGTTGTGGCAGGATACCCAAAGACTGAACCCCGAATCCTGGTTAAGAAAGCGATAATTGATCCAGAATATCCACGTACAAGTCAATGCCTTCCTGAATTTCTTCAATTAGAATGTATTCATTGGCTGTGTGTGACCGGGCCGACTCTCCCGGTCCGATTTTAAGCGTGGTAAATGGCATCCTTGCCTGATCGGACAAGGTGGGTGATCCGTAGGGGGTCCGTCCGTTTTCCAAACAAGACACAACCACCGGATGACTGGTATCAATGCTGGATGAACTCAAGCGAAAAGACCGCGCTTTGATGTGGCAGGGTGCTTCTTTAGAAATGATATCAAACAGTGATTTTGGAGTGAAAAACTCATTGATGCGAATATCCACCACAAAATCACAGGTATCCGGGATGACATTGTGTTGGGTGCCGGCGTGAATCATGGTGACCGTCATTTTTACCGGCCCCAGGAAATTGGACTGTTCTGAAAATTTCTTTTGCTCAAACCAATGAATGGCATCCAACGCTTTATAGATGGCATTTTCGCCTTCGTTTCTGGCTGCATGTCCGGCTTTTCCATGCACAGAACAATCGAGCACCATCAGGCCTTTCTCCGCGACAGCAGGCTGCATGCCAGTGGGTTCGCCCACAATGCCCAATGAAATTGCCGGTAATTCTGGCAACAAGGCTTCTATTCCGTTTTTCCCGGTAATTTCTTCTTCTGCCGAAATGCCAAGAATTAAATTATACGATTGAGGTCGGTTTGACAAAATTCTAAAGGCTTGAATCAAACTCACCAAAGCTGCTCCTGCATCATTGCTGCCAAGTCCGGTGATGCGTTCACCATCGTTTTTGGCTTTAAAAGGGTTGGAGCTCCAGCCATCGACAGGTTTGACCGTGTCCATGTGCGAATTGAGCAGGATGGTTGGTTTTTCAGGCTGCATGTGTCCATCGGTACACCACAGGTTGTTTCCAACCCTGTTGACCAGGATGTCACGTTGGTTCAGCCATTGAGTCAGAAATGCTGCACGCTGATCTTCTTCCCTGCTTAATGCGGGAATGGCAATGAGTTGTTCCAACAGCTCAATTGCCTCTAAATGGTAACGTTCATAGTTCATGACACAAATATAGGAATCTTCAAGCAGAAATTTTCGTAACTTTGCGACCCGAAATGATTTAAGCATGGTAACAACTGAACAAATAAAAGCTGTAATTGAACGAGAAGAGGCCTTAAAACGCTATCTGGACATTGATGCAAAAATAATTCAACTCGAAGAAGAAGAATTGAGAACGCAGGTGCCTGGTTTTTGGGATGACAACAAAACGGCTGAAGCCCAGATGCGTAAAGTCAAATCCATCAAAAATTGGATCGACGCTTATGATGAAGTGTTGCAAGTCAACGAGGAATTGCAATTGGCTTTTGATTTTTGTAAGGAAGGTGTTGTTTCTGAAGAAGATGTGGATCAGGCTTATGCCCATTGCATCCACTTGTTGGAAAATCTTGAGCTCAAAAATATGCTTCGTAAAGAAGAGGATAAGTTGGGGGCTGTGTTGAAAATTAATTCCGGTGCTGGTGGTACAGAAAGCCAGGATTGGGCCAATATGCTGTATCGGATGTATCAAAGATGGGCTGATTCTCAAGGCTACAAATCTGAAATCACCAACTGGCAGGATGGTGATGAAGCTGGCATTAAAACCGTGACCATGACCATTGAAGGCGAATATGCCTATGGTTATTTAAAAGGAGAAAACGGTGTTCATCGCCTGGTTCGTGTTTCCCCATACAATGCACAGGGAAAACGCATGACGTCCTTTTCCTCTGTTTTTGTGGTTCCTTTGGTGGATGATACCATCGAGATTGAAATTAAGGATTCAGACATTACCTGGGATACTTTCCGTTCGTCAGGTGCAGGTGGTCAGAATGTGAATAAGGTTGAAACCGGTGTCCGATTGCACCATGCCCCAACTGGCATCGTGATTGAAAATACAGAAAGCCGTTCACAGTTGGGCAACAAAGAAAATGCGTTGCGTCTGTTGCGTTCCCAGTTGTATGAACTCGAACTCGAGAAACGCCGTGTAGAACAGGCCAAAGTGGAAGCCGGTAAGAAAAAAATCGAATGGGGTTCACAAATCCGAAGCTATGTTTTTGACGACAGAAGGGTCAAGGATCACCGGACCAATTTTCAAACATCCAATGTGGATGCGGTGATGGATGGTGATATTGATGGATTCATCAAAGCCTATTTGATGGAGTACGGCGGCGAAGATTAAAACCAGGTTTGGTGGATGTCCGCTGTTTGGACAATGCCTTTTTTCAAACGTATACGGTATCCGTATTTCGCTTTACGCGTTTTTTCACCTTGATAGATATAATCCGTATTCGTGATGACTGCAATCACGACTTGGTTTGTCTGAGCATCTTTGAGTTCCATCCGACAAATGCCTTTTTCAACAGGCGTACTGTACACACAATCACCTTTTGCGTTTCGATAGACCAATTGACAAATCATGTTGCTGCTTTGTGGTACGAACTCAATTTCAACCATTTTCCCTTTTGTCGTGAATGGTATTTGATTGCTGCCAGACCAACCTGGCAAGGTGGTGGTATCTGGTACAAGCCAACCGTTTTCCAGAATTGTGTTCACATAAGGTGTTGCTTTCCATGGCTTTACTTCTTTGAGAAATGGTTTCCATTCC
>CAYYJF010000074.1:0-7690 GCA_964472175.1 uncultured Bacteroidales bacterium
CCGCCGACCCTCTGCTTGTAAGGCAGATGCTCTGAACCAGCTGAGCTAAACGCCCGAAATGTTTTTTATTTATGAAAGGTGGGCGTTGACGGATTCGAACCGCCGACCCTCTGCTTGTAAGGCAGATGCTCTGAACCAGCTGAGCTAAACGCCCTCTCGATTTTCAAAAGCGCGACAAAGATACTGCTAATTTTGGCATTGGCAAATAATTTAAAAATCTTTTCAACAATTGCATAAAAAAATGCTTTGTGTAATGGCCGTTATTTGGGATAAAAAGTGTATTTTTGTGCATTCAATTAGAAGTAGTCCGAGGCTAATATTTAGGAGGTTAGATTTAAAAGTTACAAAGGTTAACGGCATGAATGCCTGAATAAAACACATCAAATGAATTTGAACGATTTGACAGCGATTTCGCCCATAGACGGAAGGTATCGCTCAAAAGCAGAGCCATTGGCTAATTATTTTTCTGAATTTGCATTGATCCGTTATCGCGTCAGGGTAGAGGTGGAATATTTTATTGCGCTGTGCGAGAAGCCTTTGCCTCAATTGGAGCATGTTCCGACTTCGATTTTTGATGCCTTGAGAAAGTTGTATACTGAGTTTTCGGTCGAAGATGCCGCCGCGGTGAAGAAAATTGAAGCGGTGACAAATCACGATGTAAAAGCGGTTGAATATTTTATCAAAGAGGCTTTTGATCAATTGGGACTGTCTGAATATAAAGAGTTTATCCATTTTGGATTGACTTCTCAGGATATCAACAATACTGCTGTTCCATTATCTATCAAAGAGGCCATCGATGAGGTGGTTTTGCCCGCATTGACAGAACTGCAACAGACACTGAATGAAAAAGCCAAAGCTTGGGAGGATATTTCAATGTTGGCAAAAACCCATGGACAACCGGCTTCACCCACCCGTTTGGGCAAGGAAGTGATGGTATTTGCAAGCCGCATGGAACAGCAGATTGCATTGCTCAAACAAATACCGCACTCCGGAAAATTTGGTGGTGCCACAGGCAATTTCAATGCCCACAGAGTGGCTTATCCTCATATTGATTGGAAAAATTTTGCAGAAACATTTATGTCGGAAAAATTGGGTCTGGTTCGTGAAAATTTCACCACCCAGATTTCAAATTATGACAACATGGCTGCACTTTTTGATGCCTTCAAACGCATCAATTCGATCATACTTGATTTGAACCGGGATTTTTGGATGTATGTTTCGATGGAATACTTCAAACAACGCATCAAACCCGGTGAAGTTGGATCCTCAGCGATGCCTCATAAGGTCAATCCGATTGACTTTGAAAATTCCGAAGGGAATATTGGTGTCGCCAATGCACTGTTTGAACACCTGGCAGCCAAATTGCCTGTATCCAGGTTGCAAAGAGATTTAACCGATTCGACTGTGCTCAGAAATGTCGGTGTTCCGTTTGCCCATAGTCTGATTGCGATAAGCAGCACCATGAAGGGCATCGGAAAACTTTTGTTGAATGAAAAGGCGTTGAGTAACGACTTGGAAAACAATTGGGCTGTCGTGGCAGAAGGCATTCAAACCATTTTGCGCCGCGAAGGATATCCCAAACCCTATGAGGCTTTGAAAGCGCTCACACGTACGAATGAAGCAATTACGGAGCGTTCCATTCAAGCATTTATCAAAGAACTGAATGTAAGCGATGCTGTGAAAGCAGAGCTGCTTCAGATTACCCCCCGGACATATACCGGAATTTAAAAATTATTCAGTACATTAAAAAAAGAAAGTAATGGCAGAACATGACAATTGGCAGAATAAGCCTGATGAAGGTGAATTCTCTGCACGCCGCTCGAATGGTGATCATTCGAACGGAAATTCATTCAATCGTCCGCGTAGAAATTTCAGCGATGAGCGAGGTGGTTTCAACCGAAGTGGAAACAATTCGTTTGGCAAACCGGCCCGTAGTTTTGATCGCAATGAAAACAGCGGCAACCAATCCTTTGAAAGATCCGGAAGACAGTTTGGGGAAGACAGAAACAATCGGTTTGAAAATAGAGACCGCTCTGATAACAATCGTTTTGACAACCGCTTTGAAAAGCCTGCACGTCGTTTTAACAATGATGGCGCGTCATCATCGGATCGTCCAAGACGTGATTACAATCAGGATTTCAATAACGCTGACAGGCCCAGAAGAAGTTTTCAAAATGACGGCGGAAATTCCTTCGACAGACCTCGTCGTTCTTTTTCCGGCGATGGAAACAGAAGCAATGACGGTTTCAGAAGAAACGATGGTTTCAGAAGCAATGATGCAAACAGAAGCCGTGAAGGCTTTAGAAGCAACGAAGGTTTCAGAAGCAATGATGGAAACAGAAGCCGTGAAGGCTTTAGAAGCAACGACGGAGAGCAACGTGGATTTGGCAAGCCCCGCCGCAGCTTCAATGATCAGAACAGTGGAAATTCCTTCGACCGTTCTTATAATAAATCTGGAAGCGAGGATGCCGGCAATAAATTTGACAGGCCCAGAAGAAGCTTCAATCAGGATGGAGACAAATCATTCGATCGCTCCAGACGTTCATTTGATTCGGCTGAAGGTGGTTACAGACCACGTTTCAATGGCCCTTCCATTCCAAAAGCAGATCGTGCTGACGGAAGACCGCGCAGACCCAGAATTCAGAAACCCGGTTCAAGCTTTGATCACGGAAAACCCTATGGAATGCATTCTGCTCCCAATTATCCCATATTTTTTGATCCGGATGCAACCATGCGCTTGAACAAATTTCTGGCCAATGCCGGTTTGTGTTCACGTCGCGAAGCCGATGAATTCATTCAGGCCGGAGTGGTGAAAGTGAATGGCGAAACAGTCACGGAATTGGGCGTCAAAGTGAAGGCCAGTGATACCATTTTGTTTCACGATCAGGCTGTTAGCATTGAACACAAAATATACATCTTGCTCAACAAACCAAAAGATTGTGTGACCACTTCGGACGACCCGCAGGAACGCACCACCGTTTTGGATTTGGTGAAAGGTGCTTGCGCAGAGCGCATTTATCCCGTTGGCCGTTTAGACCGAAATACAACAGGTGTGTTGTTGTTGACCAATGACGGAGATTTGGCCTCCAAACTCACACATCCCAAATTCGAGAAAAGAAAGATTTACCAGGCAACCCTGGATAAGGATATTTCTTACGATGACATTCAGAAAATTCTGGATGGCGTTCAGTTGGAAGATTGCGAAGTCAGAGCAGATAATTGCAGCCTGGTGAGCGAAGATATGGGGAATGTTGTTGGTATTGAGATACATACCGGACAAAACCGTGTCATTAGACGCATTTTTGAATCCCTTGGATACAAGGTTTACAAATTGGATCGTGTCTACTTTGCCGGATTGACCAAAAAGAATTTGCCACGTGGAAAATGGCGCCATTTGACAGAAAAAGAAGTTAGTTTGCTGAAAATGGGTGCTTTTGTATAGAATATTAGGTTAGCATTATGGAAAAAGTAAAGAGAGACAAAGTAGTAGAGGTTCTGAAACGCGAAGATTTCGGAGTGACAGTCAATGTGAAAGGTTGGGTCAGAACACGAAGAGGCAATAAAAACGTACAGTTTATCGCTTTGAATGACGGTTCAACCATTTTCAATGTGCAAATTGTGGTTGATTTGTCTCAATTTTCAGAAGATGAACTCAAAAAAGTCACGACAGGTGCTTGTTTGAGCGTCAATGGCCGATTGGTAGAGTCCATGGGACAAGGTCAGAAAGCTGAAATCCATGCCACAGAAATTGAGGTCTTGGGTGAAGCCGATCCGGCCACCTATCCTTTACAGAAAAAAGGACATACCCTGGAGTATCTGCGTGAGATCGCACATTTGAGACCCCGCACCAATACTTTTGGCGCTATTTTCAGAATGAGACACCATATGTCTATGGCCATACACTCTTTTTTCCATGAAAGAGGCTTCTTTTACTTTCACACCCCCATCATCACCGGATCCGACTGCGAAGGTGCAGGTCAAATGTTTCAGGTTACGACCAAGAATTTGTACGACCTGAAATATGATGAAAACGGCACCATCGATTATTCCGACGATTTCTTTGGAAAAATGGCCAGTTTGACCGTTTCCGGACAATTGGAAGGAGAGTTGGCCGCGATGTCCCTGGGATCAATCTACACTTTTGGCCCTACTTTTAGAGCTGAAAATTCGAATACCCCACGCCATTTGGCTGAATTTTGGATGATCGAGCCCGAAGTTGCTTTCAATGAAATTGAAGACAACATGCAACTGGCTCAGGATTTTATTCAGTATTGTGTGCGTTGGGCCCTGGAAAATTGTAAAGACGATTTGGAATTTTTGTCCTCCATGTATGACAAAGAACTGATTGAGCGTTTGAGCTTTGTCGTTGAAAATGACTTTATCAGACTGCCTTATACAGAGGGTGTTGCCATTCTCGAAGACGCTATTTCCAAAGGTAAAAAATTCGAATTCCCGGTTTTCTGGGGCGCGGATTTGGCTTCAGAACACGAACGTTATTTGGTGGAAGAGCATTTTAAAAAGCCGGTGATCCTGACCGATTATCCCAAAGAAATCAAATCATTCTACATGAAACAGAATGAAGATGGGAAAACGGTTCGTGCCATGGATGTGCTTTTCCCGAAAATCGGTGAAATCATCGGTGGCTCACAAAGGGAAGAATCCTATGAAAAATTGAAGTCCCGTGCTGCAGAAATGGGCGTTCCTGAAAAAGACATCTGGTGGTATCTGGATACCCGCCGCTTCGGCACTGCACCACATTCAGGTTTTGGTTTGGGCTTTGAGCGTTTGATGCTTTTTGTCACCGGTATGTCCAACATTCGTGATGTGATTCCTTTTCCAAGAACGCCAAGAAACGCGGATTTTTAATGTGAATGGAACGATTTGAAGTACATATTTTGGGTTGCGGGTCGGCTTTGCCGACCCGTCGCCATTTGCCTTCCGCTCAAGTTGTCAATGTGAACGACAAGTTGTTTTTGGTAGATTGCGGTGAGGGAACCCAACTTCAATTTCGTTTTACAAAGCTGCATTTCAACAAGATCTATGATATTTTCATTTCACATTTGCATGGCGATCATTGTTTTGGCCTGATCGGTTTGATTTCTACCATGGGATTGTTGGGACGTCATGCGCCACTGACCATTCATGCCCATGCCGATTTACAAACCCTGTTGCAACCTCAATTGGATTATTTCTGTAAAGAATTGCCCTATGAAGTCAAATTCCAGCCCTTCGATCCGTCAAAAAATGAGTTGATTTATGAAGACCGATCGGTCGAAGTCTATACGCTGCCCCTTCATCATCGCATTCCAACAGCCGGGTTTTTATTCAGAGAAAAAAGCAGGCTGCCCAACATCAACAAAGCACTTGTTGATGTTTATCAAATACCATTAAAGGCTTTGCCAGGAATAAAATCCGGTGCAGATTTCACAACGGAAAACGGAACCGTGATCCCGAATGCAAAATTGGTCAATCCAGTCAGGAAGCCCCGCTCTTATGCCTATTGCTCAGACACCACCTATTGCAAGTCCCTGATTCCACTCATCAAAGGGGTAGATTTGTTGTACCACGAAGCCACCTTCGATGCCTCTGAATCCAAACGCGCCAAAGCAACATTCCATTCCACAGCATCGATGGCCGGAAAGTTGGCGGCTGAAGCCGAAGTCGGCAAACTCATCATTGGACATTTTTCTGCCAGATATACGGATGAGAACGTCTTGTTGAACGAAGCAAAAATTGCGTTTGAGCCCACTGTGATGGCTTCAGAAAATGCTTGTTACAGCATTTGAATTCGACCACAACGAATTCTTTTTCGATTTATTATTTGTTTTTTGAATTTTTCTGCTCTATTTTTGTAGCATATTCATTTCAAGAATGAAAAACCTGATTGTCATTTGTTTATTCATGCTTTTCGCAGCTGTTCCTGTTTCCGCCGATAAAGCGGTTACGGCCAGTGAATCTGCGCCTACTGTTGTCATGAATGGAAAAACTTTACAATTACAGAATATCCCTTCAGGCGATAAAATTGAGATTTTGAGCATTGTTGGCGTTAAGGTGCTTGAAAAGAAACCGGAAAGCAGCAATTGCTCGCTGGTTCTTGAACTTCCACGTGGTTATTACATTGTCAAAATCGGATCGACCGTTCGAAAAATTTCCGTTAAATAATATCTTTTCTTTCTCTCGGTTGATTGTGTTTAATATCCGTCATGAGAAAAGACCCTCATTTGTTTGACCTTTCCCCTCAGGATTCCATCAGAGATTTTATTTTAAAGTACCCTCAGTTACACCCCATTGTAGAAATCGTGGGCATCCGTCGGCCATATGGTTCAACCAGTATACATGAGGCCTGCAAAGGAAGTTTCACGCACGAATCGGTTTTGATGGCTTTGCTATCAGCTTGTGTGTCAGACCAGCCGGAGATTCCTGCCTCTTTGCCCAGTTATGGCATGTTGCAATTTTGTACAGTGGTTCATGCTTTTTCCGAACATATTGAAAAAGAACTTCATCAAATTTCTGATACTCTCAGAAAGCTGCATTTCACGCCATTGATACGTGCTTATCAAGCGCATAAAAACGAGTTGCAAACAGTTTTGCTGCCGCATATTGAGCAGGTTTATGAATTGTACTATAGTCCTGAATACACGGCTCAAAAGAACAATTTGATGCCATACAGCATCGATTTTTTCCCCGCCGTTGGATTGCCCTTGGATGAACTGCATCGAATGATGGATGATGCTGAGAATCAGGATGATTGGCCAGCGTTGCAACAGGTTTTTCAGGTGTATGAAAGCTGCGTGGTGTTGGAACGTTTGGAAAACAAACTCTTAAAACCCCTGGTCCTGCAGATGGAATCAGAAATCATCCTGTCATTTCAACGCAAAATTGAACGCTTGAAACGGATGACCTACTTACCTGTATCCAATTCGATTGCACCTTCTGACCCGCTTTCAAAGCGTGAAAGAGAAGTGCTCACCTATGTTGCCAGCGGTTTGTTGAACAAAGAAATTGCAGCGCAAATGACTATTTCACTGACCACCGTCATTACACATCGAAAAAACATTGTTAAGAAGTTAAATATCAATACAATGGCCGGTTTGACAATTTATGCCTATACCCATGGGTATCTGGTTAATCTGCCTTATAACTCCGGTACAGGCTCATAATTGGAAGGGAGCATATCTCCCATGCGTTTAAATCCCCAATATCCAATAGTGGTCATTTCTGTTGGATTGAAAATGAGACCGTTTGAATCAAAATCGAGTACATCATTCAACAACCGAATCAGTGTGGTTTGTATTTTTTTATGTTCATAAAAATTCCCCATAAAAGGGTGATTCAACAAATATTCGGATTCTGGACCTGCCTTGGTGTAACAAATCTCAATCGGTTCAAAAAGGGTAAGTGATGCCTTGCTTCCTGACTTATTCAGGTACGGTTTTAAATCCATGTAAGTATTCGTTTGCTGCAAATGATGGCCTTCTTTTCTGGTGAAAGTAAGATCCCTGATGACATTGTACATGTTTACTTCAATGGCTCTTTTTTGCGGTGTTCCCTTCGAGTCAAACGAGGTGGTATCTATCAGCTGCTCTTTGAACAAATCACTGTCATTGACAATTTTTGTTTGATTGACCACAAAGCCTTCTGAAGCCAAACTGTCTTTAAACAAGCTTCTGAAAAAATGCATGGTCGAGCC
>CAYYJF010000075.1:0-5103 GCA_964472175.1 uncultured Bacteroidales bacterium
GCGATAATCCAATGCGAATATAAAATTAATTATTCAGAAATGCAAAAGGGTATAAAAAAGAAAGCACCCCAAAAGCTACTGCGCTCTTAGGGTGCTCTATCGGAAGATGTTATGTGGTGAGGACTTAGATGAAGTCGTCGCCGAATTTCATTTGGGTGTCAATGACGTATTGACGAATGTCTTGTTCTTTTTCTTTTTTGCAGATGAGTAAGACCTGATCGGATTCGGATACGATGTAGCCGTTCATGTCGCTCATGATGACGAGCTTGCCTGATGGGAGTGAGACAAGGTTGTCCTGGCTGTTGTAAAAAAGGGCATTGCATTTCAGTACGGCATTGTTGTTTTCGTCTTTGTCGGACAATTCGTGCAGGGAGCCCCAGGTGCCCAAATCTGACCAGCCAAAATCGGCGGTTGAGACGTACACATTTTCTGCTTTTTCCATGATGCCGTAGTCGATGGAGATGTTGGGGCAGGCGGGGAAAATTTCGTCGATAAATTTGGCTTCGTCCGGGGTGTTGAAAAATTGCTGTCCGCTTTTGAAGCGGGAAGCGATATCGGGCAACAGGGTGTCAAATGCATGTAAGATGGTTTGAACGTTCCACAGGAAGATGCCTGAATTCCACATGAATTCGCCACTTTCAAGAAAGACTTTGGCCAATTCGAGGTTTGGTTTTTCGGTGAAAGTTTTGACTTTGTTGATGCCGTCAATTTTTTCGGAGCTTAGCTGGATGTAACCGTAACCAGTCTCGGGACGGTTGGGTTTCATGCCCAGCGTTAAGAGGGTGGGGTGGTTTTGTACAAAGTCCAAACCTTCCTGAATGCAGGCAATGAAATCGGCTTCTTTCAGGATCAAATGATCTGAAGGCGCAACGACCATGTTGGCATTTGGATTGATGGCGTTGATGTGATTGGCTGCGAAGGCGATACAGGGTGCTGTGTTGCGTCTTTGAGGTTCCAACAGCACCTGAGAGGCATTCAATTCGGGCAATTGTTGGAGGGTTAGGTCCTTGTAGGTTTTATTGGTGACAATAAAGATGTTCTCTACGGGTACGATTTGTTTGAACCTGTCGAAGGTTTGTTGCAGCAGGGAGCGTCCGGTGCCAAAGAAATCCAGAAATTGTTTGGGGTAAGAGGAGCGACTTGCAGGCCAAAAACGGCTGCCAATTCCGCCGCTCATAATGACACAGTAATTATTTTTCATGCGGTGATTTGCTTTTGTTACTTATTCAAAGGTACAATCCACAAAAATAATAAGCTAATTTTTTAATTTTTTTTAGTGGTGTTGTTGGTGGTTTCCGCCTTGGCTCTGGGCTCCCACAGCGATGCATCCAAATTCAACAGCGCATTTTCCAAGCGGAGTTGTTCGGCTTTACGGGCTTCGGGGGTGTCACAATAGTCGTAGATGGTTTGATTTTTCAAATTGGAGACTTTGTAAATGTCGCCTTTGAATTTTCTCAGGTTGAAGAAATCATAGGCATTCATTCTTTGAACGCTGTTGATGGAATCCATTTGTACTGGGATGGTGGTTAAATGTGCTTTCAAATCTGAAAATGGGATCCAAAACATGGGGTAGGGATCGGATTTTCCGTATTCGTCTTCGCGAATCAGGACAGGGCATATGGCCAAAGTTTTGATGCCAACGGTGGAATTGCGTTGTTCCAGGTAATAAACTTCTTTGATGTAAAATCGGGTGACTTCACTGCTGGGGATATCCACCGGTTCGATGTCCAAAATGGGGGCATTGGGTTTTTGTGGATTGGCTTTCTCTCTGAAGGGAATGTCGAATCTGTTGAGCAAATCTTTGAATTTCAATACATTGGACTGGCTGAAATCCTCCCTGTCCGATTTGAATTCGTAAGCTGTCAGTTTTCCGGTTGCCACCAAATCGAAAATGGTGCAGAATAGATTTTTGCGTTCAGGTGTGGGTTCGACCGGGTAATACAAGGCACCATTGAGACCTTCGGATACCTCCAGGATTCGATACACGTCGCGTTTCCATAAAATATCGTCATTTCTCAACTCCTGTCCTGTGGTCATTTTGGCTTTGCTCAGGGAGACTTCGGTAAAATCCGATTTGACAGCGTTGTTTTGTGTTGCAGAAACACTTGCAGGCGTTTGTGTGGTGCGTGTTTGGGCTTGTCCTTCCCAAACAAATGAAACCAACAGTGTTGCAAGAATGCAGGATTGAATGTATTTCATGTGATTCATTTTTAATCAATTAATGATGACTTCTACCGGCGGTAATTGTTGTTCGACCCTGTCGGGTCCAACAGCTTTGATGCCGGATATCCAAATTCTTTTGCCGCGACTCAGACTGCGCATTTGTGCTATTTGTCGTTCGGAAAAGCGAGAACCATTAGAGTCTTCCATCAGGGTGTTTCCCATGGAGTCATAAATAAGCGTTTTGAAAGACAACACCGTAAATTTGACGTCAAGCAGATCGTCGTCAAGTGCGGCGATGATTCCGGTTGCAGCCAGCAGTTTGGATTTGGAAAAACCCGTGCCGCCTTTGTAACGTCTTTCAATGCCGTTGTTGTCTTCATACGGGATAAAAGCTCTTGGTTCTGGCAAAGGACGTACCCTGAATTCCATTTGCGCCACTTGTCTGGTTCTTCCATCGATGGAAGCCGATACGGCAATCAGGCAGGGTTTTCCGATCGAAGTGGGTTTTGAAATCCATTGATTGCCGGAACGAACCAGGCTTCCGTTGTTGCTGGTGGCTGAAATCTGGCTGTTGGCAACTCCGGGAACAGAGATGCTCACCTGATTGTTGATGCCTGCATACAGCACGTTCATCAAAGTGTTGGAGACGGTTGCCATCGGTTCGACCACGGTGATGTTTTTCTGGAAAGGATAGCGTTGGAAGGTACCGTCTGCCCGTTTTAACTGGACAAAACCGTTGATGGGCATGATGCCGGATTTGCTGGTGACCATTTCGAAAAAGCCCCTTTTGTTCGGATTGAGCAAACTTCCATTGACATAGATGTCAGGACGTTGCGTGGAATCTTCGGCAGATAGGATGATGTTGGCTTTCAGGAGCCCTCCCCTGACGATGTTTTCAGAGTTGGGAACCACATACGCCTTCAGTTGATTGACGCGGAAGTCTTTGACATCCACGTTGTTGGCCAGTACATGCAAAACTTCTCCTTCTGCATAACGGATGTCGTTTTGCAATTTGGTAAAGATGGTGACCACCGCCGCAACCGGCATGTTTTCAAACATGGCATTTTCCCAGGTCATGCCCGATTTTTTTGCCCTTTTGGAAGGGACGGTACTGAAGTTGTCCAAAATGACTTTGCGTTGCAGGCTGTCTGTGACCATTTTAACGATATAGTCGCGATAGCTTTCAATGGCGATCTTCAGGTTTCTGCCTTTTCTGCTGTTGGGCGGCAACAAGACCGTCGCAGCGGCATCCAAATTGTCGCTTCTTTTGATCTGATGAATGTCTGCGTCTTTGCCATCGGCTTCAACGACTACTTCTTTTTTGAGTTTGGCAATGTGCTGATACAGTTCATCCGAACGCTTTTTTAAATCCATGGCTTTGCCATACCATTCTTTGAATTTTTCAGGATTGGCTCTGTAACTGCTTTCAAAATCATCGTAAAGCATGTTGTTTTGAGAGGTTGAATTGTCAGCGCTTGTGGTGAGGCTGTCATCAACCAGTTCAAATCCATGAAGTACCTCGGATGAAACGTTCAGGGCCAATAGGCACAAGAGCATGAGGTACATGAGGCCAATCATTCTTTGCCTCGGGGTTTCAGGAGCATTGCTGGCAGGCATGTTTACACTGTATTATTGATGGTCCTTACTATCAGATGCTTCTTCTTGATCGTTTTTTGGTGTTGGCGGCTGATTTCCCATGCCGGCCATCAAATTGCCAAAGACAAAATTGGGGGCCATGGCTTCCAGCATTCTGGAATACACCTTGTTGAGCCTGGCCAGGTTTTCTGCCATGGCTTCAGTTTCTTTGCTGAAACGATCGCTGTCGCCCATAGAGCCTTCATACATCTCGCGAATGTGAACCAAACCTTTGTTGACACGGTCGATGGTATCAATTTGTGAGCTGATGCTTTTCAATTGAATTTCGTAAATGGTATTTAAGCCGGCCAAATTGCGGTTAAGATTGCCCATTTGATCGACATAACCTTTTGAATTGTTTGAAATTTCATCCGAGTTTTCAGTGACGTTTTTATATGAATCCAACAAAATGTCGGATACCTCTGCCAATGAGCCTGTTGCTTTGCTGAACCGTGTGAGGTTGTCGCCCATTTCACTCAGTTTGCTGATGTAGTTTTCGGTGATGGCGGTGATGTCGGCCATGTTGTTTAACTGGGTCACGGCTTCTCCCATCTTTTTGATGCTTTCAGACAGTGTGGAGGCATCTTCCTGAGAAAGGGGTACTTGTGAGGGGATGCCATAGTTTTCGCGTGCCTGTTCGCCTGTGACGGTTGCCACGGGGTTTCTGTGCGGTGTGTATGGGGTTGATCCTACTTCAGCTCCTGTTTCAACAGTAGCGATATGTCCGTGTGCTGCCCCCGTTTTGGTATTCGGTTTGGCCATAGTTCCTTGACTGGCTGCAAATTCTTTTTTGAGCATTTCTTCCAAATCCGGACGATCCTGCGCTTTGTTGGTTTCAAGCACCGGAAAAACATTCTCCCAATGATAGGTTCTGAAGGGGGGTTCCAGGGCAGAAAGTGCAAAAATGATGACTTCTGTGCCCAAACCAACAGCAAGCATGATGTTGGCTCCATCCAAATGCAACAATTTGAACAATACCCCTAAAATGGCAATGGATGCACCAAGACCATAGCAAAAGTTGAAAATTGTTTTGCCACGATGACTCCCCAAGAATAAGGTGATCCGGATGCGAAGTGCTTTAAATTTTGATATCATACGTGTTGAATTCTACAGTTATTAATTGCCAATTTGGCTTCGGACGCATCTGAAACCAATAAACGATCTGGTTTCATTTTGGTATTCATACGTTCTGTTGTTCACTTGAATAAATCTGGCAGCGTCTTTCCACGATCCGCCTCTAACTACTTTTCTTTTGTTGATGTAGGCTTCGTTGCTGCCTGCATGGGTTTGAATTTCAGGATTCAG
>CAYYJF010000075.1:5203-7612 GCA_964472175.1 uncultured Bacteroidales bacterium
GTGATTTTATAATCGCTGTTTCCTCCGAATGCAGGATCGGCCATTTTTTCACGTATAATTGAGTCGCATACCCACTGTACAAATTGTTTGTATTGACCGTTGGTGATTTCGGTTTCATCCATCCAAAAGGAAGAAACGGAGACGTGCTTGCTTGGATTGTTCAATCCAAAGATGCTGTCATTTTCGGCCTGACCCATTTCAAAGGATCCTTGTGGTACAAGGACCATTCCATAAGGTGTTGGTTCGCTCCATGGAATGCTTCGAACGCCAATCAGCTCACCGTTTCCAGATTGACTGCAACCGTACATGGCGAACAGTAAGAGTCCCATAAAAAAGATTTTTCTCATAATCCTATAATATTCGTACACTTTTTTGTTTTTTCCCTGTGGACATGGTTGATCGTTTAAAGGCATATCCCAGAAATATCTCGTGGCTTCCGGATGAATAGGTGGCCATTTGAGCATTGGGGATGTCGTATGCATATCCAATTTTCAGTCCCTGTTTCATTTTTAATCCGGCCATGACAATCATGGATTCGCCTTTTCGCCAACCGATGCCACCCCAATACAAATCTTTGTATAACAGTTTTGCAGTAAGGTCTAATTGCATTGAAACCAAATCGGTTTTTACCAGCAATGACGGTTGCAAGGTGTAAAACGGATTGCTTGTCACAATATTGTATCCACCTGTGAAATAGTAGGTCCGATTTGGAACAAAAACGGGGTCGTTGTTGCCTGTTTGGCTATTTTCGACTTTCATTTTGATGCTCGATTCCAACAAGTGGGTGGCCGATAAGCCCATGTATAATGTTGAATTTTCAAACCAAACACCGGCACTCATATCAGGCGCCATGCCTTCCAACGTGCCGTTTGGCATAAAAGTTTCATTGGGCACGTGAAAATCGGTCGTTGGGATGAAGATACCGGAGGCATCGAATCCTTTCTGTAAAATGCCGCCTTGAATGCCCAGACTCAATAACCCATTCAACAGGGGAAACCGATAGGCATATTGCGCTTGAAATATTTGGGTTGAAAACAATCCGATCTGATCCTTTCCCAGCGTGAGTCCGATGCCATGTTTGTTGTTTTTGGAAGACACTGGACTGCCAACGGTTGCGGTCAGGGTGTTTCCTGCATGATCTACGCCTATCCATTGTTGACGGTTGATCACGGCGGCTTGAATGTCGTTCGACAAGCCTGTTACTGCCGGATTAAAGGAGCCCGGCAGCTGCATGTATTGGCTGAACTGAGGATCCTGCTGTGCAAAAACAGGTTGCAATCCGGTTGCAAGCAATGCCAAAACGAACAAAAGAAGTGATATATTTGGTATGTAAAATCGCATGTTTGTTTAATCCTTCCTGTATATAACTGAAAAAAGTCAAAAAAATTGTTGTAGAGGGTTCTCTATCAATGTGAAAAATACAAAAAGGGCTGCTTCATAAAAGCAGCCCTTTATAGGTTTAACAGAAAAAGTTAATATTCTTCTTCATCGAAAAAGAAATCCTCTTTGCTCGGATAATCCGGCCAAATATCTTCAATACTGTCGTAAATTTCACCTTCATCTTCCATCTCTTGCAGGTTCTCAATGACTTCAAGAGGGGCGCCCGAACGAACCGCGTAGTCGATCAGCTCATCTTTTGTTGCAGGCCAGGGGGCGTCTTCCAGTTTTGATGCCAATTCCAAAGTCCAATACATATGCGTTCCTTAAATTGGTTTTTTCAATTTTGACGCAAAAATAAACGATAAAACTGATAAAACAAGTGTTGCTCTAGTTTTTATTTTGTGTTATCCCAAAAAAATTCGGAACCATCTGAAATACAGTATTTTCTGCTTAAGGTAAAAAAGTAGTCTGAAAGGCGGTTTATGTATCGAATGATCTGCGGATGTACCTCATAAATACTTGAAACATCCATAATGCGTCTTTCCGCTCTTCTGCAAATGGTTCTGCAAACATGGCAAAGGGATGCCCTTTTACTGCCCCCAGGGAGTACAAAACGATTGATCGGAGGCAATGTTTGGGTTATTTTGTCGATTTCTTGTTCCATTTCAAGGAGTTCTTTTTCACCAATCGGTTCGACAAATGTGACTTTTGTTTGGGATTGATCTGTTGCCAAATAGGAACAGATTTTAAACAGCCTGTGCTGGATATTTTCGTTGAATCGTTGATCAGATTCATCCAGTCCTTCAGAAATGAGCAATCCGACAAATGCATTGAATTCATCGAGCGTGCCATAGGCTTCGAGCCGAATGTCATTTTTGTTGACGCGTGTTCCGCCAATCAATCCGGTTTTGCCCTGATCTCCTGTTTTTGTATATATTTTCATAGTCAATGGATGTGTATGCGATAATGATGGTGTTTGAAATCCTTTTTTTTAAACAGCAAGCCCGTATGAAACAAATCCATGCTGAC
>CAYYJF010000076.1:0-7376 GCA_964472175.1 uncultured Bacteroidales bacterium
ACATCTCCAATCTCATTATAGTCAGCTGATTGATGATAAGCCGATTCGGTCTGGTTATAGTGTACCCCCAAAATAGGACAGCTGCTTAAGGTGTAAAACGATTACATTTATACACCAAAAAAAGCGAGTTATGCGTAAGAAAATTTCAGCTGAGTTGAAAGCCAAAGTGGCTATCGAATCAATCAAAGGTTTAAAAACAATTAGTGAGATCGCCTCCATGTATGAGGTTCATCCAAATCAGGTGAGTATATGGAAGAAGCAATATATTGAAAGTGCTGTTTCCATATTCAGCAAGCCTAATCCTGCCGAAAATCAGGAGAAGGAACAACAGATTGAAGCCCTTTACCGTAAAATCGGTCAGCTGGAGATGGACAACGATTTTCTAAAAAAAAAGTGGCAGAAAATACAGGGCAAGTGATGCGTCGTTCAATGATAGAGCGTGGCCATCAGGAGTTGAGTTTGGTTCATCAATGCATCTTGTTGAGTTTGAGTCGCAGCGGTCTTTATTATGAGTCGCAGCGTTCGTTTCGGGAAGATGAGCTGAGTATTAAGGAGGCAATTGACAGGCAATACCTGATAGCTCCTTATTACGGAATACGCCGCATGAGGGAGCATTTGGTCAATCTTGGTTTCCGTGTTTCTCGCAAGCGTGTTGGGCGCTATTACAAGGAGATGCGTATCTCCACCATTTATCCCAAGCCCAAAACCACCCAACGCAATGAGGAGCACAAGATATACCCCTACTTGCTTCGTAATATGGAGATTACGCACTGCAATCAAGTCTGGAGTACGGACATCACCTATATACCAATGGAGAAAGGCTTCATGTATCTGTGCGCCATCATTGACTGGCATTCACGTTATGTTCTCTCATGGGGCATATCCAATACTCACGACAGCGGGTTTTCCAAGAGGTACTTCAGCAGGCTCTGGAAAGACACGGCAAGCCCGAGATATTCAATACCGACCAGGGAAGCGAGTTTACGGCTGGTGCCTTTACCAAAATGTTGATTGATAAGGATATTCGAATTAGTATGGACGGTAAAGGCAGAGCCTTGGATAATATCTTTATCGAGAGACTTTGGCGAAGTGTCAAATATGAGTACATTTACCTAAGCAGACCCCAAAATGGCATAGAGCTATACGATGGGCTTACCAAGTACTTTAATCTGTACAACAAAAGCCGATTGCATCAATCGTTGAAATACATGACACCGGAATCTGTTTATTTGGCAGCATGAAAACCTCAACCGTTGATTCGAGGACAACTCCAGTGGGAGTTGACTCCCGTCTCAACAGTTCTTGGAAATCATCAATCATTTTTTGTGGGATGATGGATGATTCAAAGAAGAAAACAAAACATTGAATTCAAAGAATACACCTTAAAGTCGAGCTGAAACTGTTTGAATATTGGGGTACAATATAATCTTTTATTAATTTACATAAAACTATTTTTTTATGTTGAATTGATTAAGTTATTTGTATATAATTGGTGATTAATCCATGGCTTTTGTTTTTTGCTTTGTCTTTGGATCAAATTTTGGAACAACTTTTTCTCTCATAATTCCCTTCATTTTAAGTGTAAAATGCCTAGATAGGTTCCGGATTAGTTGTTCATAATTATCACATTTATGACTGTAATGAAGTTCAATTTGAAAACATTTTTCATGCTCAAAAATAGTATTAAGAAGTAATCTATCTGACAACCCTAAAGAATGGCCAAGAACATGAACACGCACCCCATTTTCTATTTCTGCTTTTTTTATGAAATTAAGAATCCTTTTATAATCCATAGTTCTAAAATAGCCAAAAGACTTCATGTTATTTAGATATCGATTATCATCCATATTTTCAATATCCTCAAACTTATTATCCATTTCATCACCGTAACCAAAAATAATAGGATTAGATGGATCACCTGCTACACCGTGAATATTAATAACACTCTCTTTAAATTTTGTACCATCTAAATACAAATCAATCAAAGTGCTTGTATAGTTAAAATTAACAAACATAACATCGGTGTATGGAACCAATGAAATTTCATCTAGAATATTAATTATTGCCGAAATTTTACTACATTTTATAATTTTTGGATTGACAATATTTGAAATGTAACTATCTAATTCTTTTTTTAATTGATTGAAACTTTTATTCAGCTCTTCAATATTTCCTTTTTCAGGTTTCAGGCATTTGACTAATTCCTTATAGTAGATAATTTCTATGTCAGCCCAATTTAGATCTTTCATTATTGAATTTAACAAATTTGAGTATTCAACCTTCAATTCACAAACCTCATTAACACTTCTAATATTATTAAGAAATTCATCTATACTTTTAACTTTCTTATTACTATATATAGTGGCACTCCAAGGCTCCCTGTTAATACTAATAAGACCATCACTCCAATTAATTCCTTTCCCTTGGTTTTTATTAACATACCTCCAAACCTTATTTAAATACCACAAAATAAAATCTTTATAACTTGTTTTCAGTTCATGCGCTAAATCAAATCCATTGCCAATAATAAAAAGATGTCTCATTCCAACCTTAATTTATATTTACTATTCAGCAAAAATAAAAAAACTTCCAACACTTTAGAACTGGAGTATTAGAAATTATCCACAATTGTTTTCCACTTGTTTATAAACCCATTTTTATGATATCAATTATTTTTCGATGTAATCGATTTCCAAGAGTAACAGCAGTCCAATACTGGTGGAAACAGTTACCACTCAATCAAAATAGTATCTTGAAAGCAAATCACAACATTTATTCTTTCTTCGCAACATTGATATACACGATGACTCCGACTTGATTCTCTGGATCTTGATCGGGAGATATGCGGTTGACGCGCGCATCAAAAAGATCGGTGTGACCGAGTTCGAGAAATTTGCTGATTTCGTGATTTTCAGTGCGTGGGATGAACCCGAGTTTGGTTTCTTCAAGATAAACGGCCACAGCGTAGGGATCAAACTTGTTGTCTTCCTCCCGCACGAGTGTGAGCTTTGTGCCCACTTTTAGTTCATTGAGAACCAAACAACCTTCCCAATAGGTGAAGCCGGCAATGTCGAAATGGATGTAATGTCTTTTCTTTGTATTCATAACGTCAGAGATTAAATGAAGGAACAAAGAAACAGGTAGATATTGACAACTTATGACAATGAATATTTATTCTGACTATTTTTCAGGTGGTCAACAATGTATTTTTTCAAGTCCGGAGAATCGACGATTTCAATATCGTCGAGCAACCCCATGACAAAGCGCCCAACGCCATCGTAGGTGCAAACATCGGATTCAAAGAGCCATTTGTTGTCGGGCAATTTTGTCAGGCATTTTGATGCCAGGGGAAATTCCTCAATCAGCAGATTTGCCGCACGCAACCCCAACTTGAGTTTGACCGGGTAGATTTCATGGCTGTTCATCCGGAATACATCGATGTAACCCGATTGGTGGTTTGCTTCAAATTGCCAGGTATCGGGTATAATCTCAACACTGCCGATTCTGGATATTTTGAAAAGTTTGTTTTTGTTTTCTTCCGGGCAAAAGCACCAAACCTGTACATAATTGGTTGTAAAGGCATAGGCTTCGACCAATCTGTCCCGAATGACGTTGCCGTGTACTGAGGAATAGTTTTTCAACACAACCTGTTTTTTGTTTTCGATGGCTTGAACCAATTGGCCGACATTACGCCCGTTCTTGCCGCTCACAATGGTTTCGGCTAGAATGTTGTAGTCGTAAACGGTGTAGAGCTTTTTCTTGAGGTTTTGCTTCAAAAGGTTGTTTTCGTCAATGCTCTCAATGGCCGATTTAAGGATATAGGCTTCTTCCTCTGTAAAATGGATCAACTCGCTGATGTCCTTGAAATAAGGTGAGGATTTATCGAGCTTGGGACAATTGTTTGTCTTTTTGATGACAAACCCTGCATCGCGAAAGGTATCGATATACCGGTAAACTGAGCGGGGCGATATACCCAGCTTTTCGGCGATTTCATCCACAGTCAGATCGTTGTTGGCTGTGAGCATTTTCATGAGCCGGAGTAAGCGTTCAAGTTTTGGTTGGTCCATGGTATGGCAATTTCTGCGGGTTTTTCAAGTCGCAGCGTTTTAACAAATATAGACGAATATTCGCAAAGAAAAAAAACACCCATTTATGAACATATGTTCATTTAAGTACGTATATTTGTCCCCACAAATCGTTCAGAAAAAACATATGCCACGTCCAAAACAATGTAGAAGAATAGGAGCACCTCCACTCATGAGAGGTTTCAAACCCATTGGAATTCAACGCACTTCACTGAAAGAAGTCATGTTGCAATACGATGAATACGAATCCATTAGGTTGCTTGACTATGAGGGTTTGCTACAGGAAGAAGCGGCCGAAAAAATGAATGTTTCGCGCCCTACCCTTACACGCATCTATGAAAACGCACGCAAAATCATTGCTCAGGCTTTTGTTGAAGGTAAAATGATTGTGATTGATGGCGGAAATGTAGATTTTGGGCGTAGTTGGTATCGGTGTAGAAAATGCAACAAGTTGTTTGATCACATCGACAAACACATTCCATGCGAAAACTGCAACTGTTTTGGAAATGAAGAATTAATCGATATAAAATAAATCCAAATGAAGTGGGTTGTATTATCGGACAACAGAAAAGTAGGTAGTGATCTTGAAACAGAACACGGTCTTTGTCTGTACGTTGAAACCGAACGGCACAAGTTGTTGCTGGACACGGGCGGATCGGAGGTGTTTATCCAAAACGCCAACAGATTGAATATCGACCTGAAGCAAGTGGATTATGTGTTGATTTCGCATGGACACTCCGATCACATCGGGGGGTTGATGCATTTTCTAAAGCTGAATACCAAAGCCAGAGTCGTTTTGTCTTCAGCCGTTCAACATGAACGCTACTTTTCAAAGCGCGACAAGTGGCATGACATCGGTTCAGACATCGATTTTGAAACCTTGCGCGACCGATTTTTCTTTGTTGATGAAACTCCTTTTATTCTGGACGACATTCAGGCCTTTCACAACCGCTCAACCAAATATCCCTTCCCGCTGGGAAACAGACACTTGTTTCAGCAGACATCGACGGGCGAAATGGTGGCAGATGGCTTCGACCATGAATTGATTTTCACCATAGGAACCGACTCCTTGCTGATCTATACCGGTTGCGCGCATCTTGGTTTGCAAAACATCTTATCAACGGTCGAAAACCAATCGTCCAAACCCATTGACCAGGTGGTTGGCGGATTTCACTTGCTTTCAGCCAAGGAAAACGAAACGTATGAAACCGAGACGGCTTTGCGCAACATGGCCAACGAGCTACAACAGAGATACCCTACAACCCGATTTTATACAGGACATTGCACGGGCGACAAAGCTTTTGAAACATTGAAGGAGGTGCTAGAAAATCGGTTGGAACAATTGCATGTCGGACTCAAAAATGAAACACGAATCAATAAATAGAAATCAAATGAAAATTGCGATTACATCAGAAGGTCAAGATTTGGCGGCTCAAATGGACAGCCGCTTTGGTAGATGCGCCTATTTTGTCATCTACGATACGGAAACAAAAGACACGACGTTTTTTCCAAACCCGGCTAAGGAAGCAGCAGAAGGAGCCGGACCTGTCGCGGTACAGTTCATTGCCAGTCAAGGCGTTTCAAAGGTTATTTCCGGTGAATTTGGTGGAAAAATCAAATCACTTCTAGAACAATTGCAGATAGAAATGATACAAGAAAGCGGAAAATCAGTTTCAGAGATTATTCATCACCATTAAAAAAGGAGGTTATTATGCCAGGATTAAATCACAAAGGCCCAATGGGCAAAGGTCCTATGACAGGGAAAAAAATGGGTAAATGCACCCAATTTGGAACCAAGGGTATTGAGAAAAATGAGGAAACACCAACCGAACAACAAAGCATGGTTGGTAGAGGCGAAGGTCTGCGTAAAGGGTTTGCCCGAGGCCAACAAGGTCGTGGCATGGGCAGAAGATGTGCATTTTAATTTGTAAAAATCTCAACATGTTAAATTATGGAACAAACTGTTTTCACAATGCCTAGAATTGGCGAAAAAGCACCTGAATTTAAAGCGGTTACAACGCAAGGTGAAATTAACTTTCCAGCCGATTACAGCGGAAGTTGGGTTATTCTGTTCAGTCATCCGGCCGATTTTACACCGGTTTGCACCTCAGAATTCATGACTTTTGCCACGATGGAAAAGCAATTCAATGAAGCAAATTGCAAATTGGTGGGTTTGTCTGTCGATGGCTTGTACAGCCACATTGCTTGGTTACGTACAATCAAAGAAAAGATTGAATACAAAGGAATGAAAGAGGTGGAGGTCACTTTCCCATTAATCGAAGACATTACGATGGAAGTTGCTTCCAAATACGGAATGATTCAACCGGGAGAAAGCAACACCAAAGCTGTCAGGGCCGTATTTGTGATTGACCCAAAAGGCATCATTCGTACCATCATTTACTATCCTTTAAGTTTGGGACGAAACTTTGATGAACTCTACCGGGTCATCATTGCATTACAAACTGCCGATGAATTCAGCGTTGCAACACCTGCCGACTGGCGTCCCGGTGACGAGGTTATTGTACCTACTGCAGGCTCCTGTGGCGTAGCCAAGGAACGCATGGAAAGCAATGCCGCTGACACCAAATGTTACGATTGGTTTTTTTGCACTAAAAAAATTGACAAAGAAACCATCCTAAAGCGGATCATTAAAAAATAAAAAAAACCGGCAAGTGTGTGAGGAATATCTTCACATACTTGCATTTATCAGACAGAAAAAAATGACAAAAAAAATTGCCATTCCGATGGAAAACGGAAAATTGTGTTCGCATTTTGGGCATTGTGCCTATTTTGCAATCGCCACCATTGAAAACAATCAATTGATTGAAATCACTGAAATGACACCCCCGAAACACGAACCTGGTGTATATCCGAGATGGATTGCCACCTTTGGGGTAACAGACGTCATCGCTGGTGGAATGGGACAAAAAGCCATTGACTTGTTCAACAAAGAAAACATCAATGCCTTTGTTGGAGCACCGATCAAAGATGCCACAAACATTGTTTTAGATTTTATAAACGGAGCGCTTTCTTTAAATGCGAATTACTGCAATCACGATGACCAACCCAACCACACTTGCCAACACTGAAAACCAAAAATTCGAAGTCGATGCCCGATGCATGGATTGCCACTTCAATGCCTTCGATCGGTTATTGACTAAATATAAAGCAACGTATAATCAAAGACAAGAATTCTTTGGGTACTTTAATCTTGTCATGGCACGTGGTGCTTCGCGAACCATGGCACAGCTTTACAGTGAACTGAACAGGGAATTTTGTCGAATTACCGGC
>CAYYJF010000077.1:0-7263 GCA_964472175.1 uncultured Bacteroidales bacterium
TTGAGCTATTAAAAGAAGATGCAAACACGGCATCCATTCCTGTCATTATGATTACTTGCTTGTCTGAAAAAACCGATTTGGAAAAAGCGTTTAACACAGGTGTGGTCGATTATATCAGAAAACCCTTCGAAGCTGTGGAGTTGTTGGCCAGAGTCAAGTCAGTTCTTCAAATCAATGATTATTATAAGAAAATGGTTGAGGCTCAAAAGCGTGAAACTGCTGCCATTTCTCTTCGGAATATTCAAAACGACGAGTTTAAAAACAAATATTTGTCTGAATTGAAACAGGTAAAGAGTTTGTTGAAAACCGATCCTGCTGCCGTTGAACCTTATTTGAATCGCATCATGAACGAATTGAATCAAGTGTTTTCGGAGTCTTCCTGGAACCAATTCGAGTCCAGAATTAAAGAAAGCGATCAGGAATTTTATAAGAATTTGGCCCAGAAGCACCCCAATTTGACTCCTGCTGAAATCAAACTGTGCTTTTTTCTAAGGTTGAATATGTCGACCAAAGAAATTGCCAGCATGACTTTTCAAACCTACGATAGTGTTCGAATTGCCCGTACCCGTTTGAGAAAGAAAATGAATTTGGGCACTGATGACAATCTGGTTGGATATTTGTTTGCTATTTGAAGCCTCCAACCTTCCTTTTTGTATCCTTTTTTTTGCAATTTTGTTTCTGTAATGATTGCCGATAGGGAAATCAGCTATTTTACAGTAAGTTGTATATTTGTAGGTGATGTAAACTGAATTTACACAAACGAGGTACATGAAGTCATTCAAACATATTTCATTTTCTGCATTTCCGGCTTTTTGCCAACCCCGCATATTTATTTTTCTTTCGACATTGGTTTTGTCGATAGGCCTTTTACTTGCACAAACCCCAGCGCCATTTTCCGTAACAAAGTATGAAAGTGTTGGCGGAGGTTCTTATTCAGTTCCATCCGGTGTAGACCGTATCAAGGTGGAAGTTTGGGGTGGTGGCGGCAGCGGAAGCAAAGTTACGAGTTATGGAATAGCCGGAGGTGGCGGAGGTGGCGGTGCTTATTCCAGAAGCGTTTTGAGCAACCTTTCCACATCTCCATACAATTTGTTTGTGGGGTCTGGCGGTGTTTCCAATGGTTCAGGTGGCCCTTCCAGTTTTGGGGGTGCACTGGTTTCGGCGAATGGAGGAAACGGTGCTCCTGGCAACAGTGCAACAGGGGGAGCCGGTGGTACAACATCCGGGGTTGGCACATCTAAATTTTCCGGAGGAAACGGAGCGAACGGTTCTTATACATGGCGAAATCGTTACTCTGGCGGTGGCGGTGGTGGAGCTGGTGCTTATGCAAATGGATCCAATGGCAACCAAATCAATGGAGGCGCAGGCGGCGCCGGTGGCTTTGCTACAGGCGGAAATGGTGCCAATGGTAGAAACAACAAAGGCGCAGGAAACAATGGAAATGCAATTGGTGGCGGTGGTTCAGGCGGTTATGCAAGTGATGATTACGACCAAAATGGCGGATCGGGTGCTGCCGGTGCTGTTTGGGTGACACCTGTCAATGTAGAAGTCACAGCAACCTCGGGCGCAACGCTTGATTATTACGCCAATCTGGGTGATGCTTTTGCGGCCATCAACAATGGCTATCACCGTGGTGTCGTTGATGTGAAGATCCTAAAAAGCATCACCGAACCCAGTCCAACAAGCCTCAACGCCAGTGGCTCAGGTAGTGCGCAGTATACTAGTGTAAAAATTTATCCAACTGTTGCCAATGTGGTGGTTTCCGCACCGTTTGATAACGATGCCCTGATTTCGCTGAATGGAGCAGACAATGTCACCTTTGACGGCCGCATCAATGCGACTGGTTCAACCGTGGATTTGACCTTAGAGAATACAAGTACAGCAAGCGGTACAAGGACCATTGATTTGATCAATTCGGCCCAAAACAACACCATTCAGTATTGTACCATCAAAGGGAGCGGCGGCGGTACGTACAATGGATCGGTAAATATATCGACAGGAACCAATACGGGCAATCGTATTCAATACAATCAATTTACCAAAGGTTCAGCAAGACGCATTCATATGCTGTTTTCTGCCGGTACAAACAATGGAAACGGAACAGTTTCAAACAATGTTTTTTTGAATTCCTGGGCATTAAATGGTACCACTTCCGCCATCACATTGGAGAGTAATTCATCCAATTGGGTCATTTCCGACAACAGTTTTTACGATACCGAATTGATGTCGCTTTCATCGGGGGTAGAATTCAGAGGTATTTCTGTGAACAATACTTCTTCAAGCGGCATTCAAATTGCACGCAATTATTTCGGAGGGAGTGCGGCTCAGGCACTTGGCAATGTGATGAATATTGGCAACTTTTCGACCAACAATGTTCGCTATATTCCTGTGTTTGTCAATGCGGGTGTTTCATCACAAACGGTGATAGAAGACAATATTATCCGGAATATATATCTGCAATCGTCAGATATAGAGCCATTTGTGGGAATACAAGTGCTCGATGGCAATGTGTTGGTTGAGCAGAATTTGATTGGATCGATGGATGGTGTGCAAAGCATTCAGTTGGTTTCTCAGGCTGCTCAGAGCAAATCCTGTGGTTTGAAATTAACCACATACAATACGCTTCTTGCCAATCAAAATGTGGTGTCAGGTGTCAATGTGGGTGCGGTGAACAACAGCTATGGGCATTCTTTTTATGGCATTTTTATGGGTAATTTCTATGGTACACAAAATATTACGAACAATACCATTGGGCACGCATCGGTTTCAGGAAGTGTGACCACCACCGGCTATTCTACTGACAATATACAGTCGCTTTTTGGTATTTATTCAGAAATGCCCGGAATCCAAACCATTACAGGAAACCAGGTATATCATTTGGTCAATGCATGCAGAAACCCATCTTCGGCGACGTTGAGTACCACCATGGGTATTGCCTGTGTTTCGGGTTCTGCTGCTGTCTCGAACAACGTGGTGAAGTATCTGAGCAATTCCAGTGGCAATACATCTTTGCAAACTCCATCTGTAGTAGGCATTATGACCACTGGCACAGGAGGATCCAATTCGGTAACCAACAATGAAATAGGTGTCCTGAAAAACCTGACTTCCTCAGCCAATGCCGTTATAGTTGTCGCATTGTCATATGGAAGCACCACATACGGAACAAATGTGGTGGATAAAAACTTTATCTATGACTTATCTTCCTCCAGCAATCAAAGTGCTGTTGGCGGCATTCTTGTCAACAATGGAACGGGTACTTTTTCCAACAATATCGTCTATTTGAACAATAACCTGAGCAACCATGTATATGGGGTGTACAATGTAGGGGGCAGTGGCAATAATTTTAATTTTTACCACAATACGGTGTATCTCAGTGGTACGACAACTGCTTCTGTCAATTCATACGGATTGTATCTGAATCAGGACAACAATGTGCGTGATATCCGAAACAATATATTATTCAATGCCCGTTCAACGGGTGCTTCGGGTTATGCCATTTATCATGCAGTGGCAAGTGCATCCAATCTGACAGAAAATTTCAACACCTATCGTGCGACTGGAACAGGTGGGAGTATAGCGTTTTATGGATCGGCCATGAATTTGGCCACCTTAAAAACCAGCATTGGTCAGGATGTAAACAGTACAGATTTGGATCCACAACTGCATATGGCTGGAGGTTCACTTGCTGAAAACTACAAAACGCACTTCTTGCAAACAGGGGATGAAGTTGGCATCAATACCGATTTTGGTGGAAATGCTCGGGTAGCCAGAAATATTGGAGCCTGGGAATTTTCTCCCATTGAATTGTGGAGTAATGGCCAGTTTAGAAATGCATTTTTCACTTTAAAAGGTGCTTTTGACGCAATCAATGCCGGTGCCTGGAATGGGCATTTGACGGTAAAAGTTTTGGGAAATTCAATCGAAACCGCAACGGCGGAATTGAATGCCAGTGGTGTTGGTTCAGCCAATTATGAATCGGTTACGATTTATCCTGAAGCTGCAGGACTTTCTATATCTGGCAACTTCAACAATCCGCTGGTTCACTTGAAAGGGGCAGACAACGTGCGTGTGAATGGTAGTGTATTTTTGAACAATCTGGAGGCCGATCTAACTTTTATCAACAACAATACCGGTGCCAATGCCAGTGTCCTACTATTTTCCGAATCTGCACAAAACAATAGCTTACGATTTGCGAAACTGAAAGGTGCGCCACAATCGGCTTCGACCGGGGTTGTCCACTTTTCTACATCGACTTCAGGCTCGGGAAATATGTCGGATTCCATCTCCTATTGTCAAATATCCGGAACTGCAACAAACAGGCCATGGAGTGCCATCTATGCTGTAGGATCCCCATCCGCAAAGGTTTCCGGGCTGGTGTTGAACAACAATCAAATCTTTAATTTCCTGAATCCATCAAATGCGTCACATGGCATTTTTTTAGGAGCGAATTCAGAAGGGGTTACCATAAGCAACAATAGTTTTTATGAAACCACCAGTTTTTCAAGTACAGCCGATGTCAGTTATGCTGTGATCCGAATCGAAAACGCTACCGGCGGAGGGTATCAATTGCTTCAGAATTATATTGGAGGAAATGCACCAATGGGTGTTGGGACTTGGTCGAAATCGGGTGGCAACAATGTGTTCGAAGCCATTCGTTTGAACGTTGGATCTGCAGTTCGAACGAGTCTGCAGGGCAATCGAATCAAAGGTTTTAACTTTACCAATGCAGGCAATGCTTCGTGGTACGGCGTAAATGTTGTTGCCGGTGGCATTGATTTTGGTACACAAACAGGAAACTTTATTGGGGAAACCGAAGCTTATGGGTCGATTTATATCACCAATGGAACCACCGGTGGTGTGTTTTATGGTATCAATCTGGCCGGAAATGCATTTGTGGATGTTGCAAACAGTGTCATTGGTTCAGTCAGTATGGGTTTTTCATCCACATCCAGTGCATTGTCGGCCTCAATTTATGGGATATATAAATCCGGCGCATCCGGAAATACCCGAATTCGAAGAAACATCATAGGTAGTCCCACAACGTCCAATAGTTTGCATGCCCGATCACAATCTACCGGAAATATTCAAACCTTAATGGGTATCTATTCGGCTGGAACAGATACGATGTTTGTCGAATCCAATGACATTGCCAATTTGACCAATGCCACAACCGGAACGCAGGTATCCAGAACGCGTGGCATTATGACCGAATTTGGCTCAAATTTCATCGAAAACAACGACATCCATCATTTAAGCACGCTAAATGCCCAAGCCAACAACTTTGACAACGCAACTTTAATTGGCATTCATCAAATTAGTCAGAACAATGGGACGATACAGAAAATAACCGGAAATAAAGTACACGATTTGATCAATCTATCCATTTCGACCATTGAAATATATGGCATTCTTTATAAGGGACCATCAGTGGGCAATCATGAAGTGTCCAGAAACTTTGTGCATACGTTCCATATCATTTCTACCGACATGGCTTATTTGCATGGTATTTCCATGCATACGGGTGCTTATACACTAGCGAACAACATTGTTTACCTGGGCAATAACATCACCACCGGATGTTACATTTGGGGCATTTTTAATTATAGCAACAGTGAAGTGAATATCTATCACAACACGGTCTACCTGACAGGTACCGTGACAACGGGCGCATCCAATACCTATGCTTTTAGGGATATATCAACGGCACCAAGTGATCGGGACATTCGCAACAATATTATATGGAATGGTCGAACCAACAACCCTCAGATCAGTCACTTCGCCTTATTCTTTAACAGCACGGCCAATACTGTTATGGATTATAACGACTATCAATTTTCTCAATATTTTGCCAGGATAGGTGATACCCAATATCAAAATCTTAGTAATTGGGTTTCAGCAACACCCTTTGATGACAACAGTGTCATTGTCGATCCGCAGTTGACCAATTTGGGAGGAGTCTCACCTTCTGATTACCAGGCAGGAATTGCATTGAATGGTTTGCCATTGGTTGGTCAAACACAAGATTTTGGATTTATTCAAAGAAGTCTTGCCAGCCCAACCATTGGCGCATGGGAATATATTTCTGATCCTGTTGAAATTTGGAATGGCGCGGTATTTCGTGCGAATTACCCGAACCTGAAAGCTGCGTTTGATGCCATCAATCTGGGAACGTGGACTGGAGATTTAATCATCAAGATCAAGGCCAACGTAATTGAAAATGCCAGTGCGGTCTTGTATCAAAGTGGTTATACAGGTTCCGGTGGACTTTCGAACTACAGTAAGTTGGTCATTTATCCGACAAGAGCGGATATCCAGGTGCGTGGAAATTTGGATGCCCCACTCATCATTTTAAACGGTGCAGATCAAGTGGTGTTTGATGGACGTGTAAACGGCACACAGGAAGCATATCAATTGAGTTTGATCAATGAGTTCAATTCCATCAATGCGTCAACCTTAAGACTCATCAATTCCGCCTCAAATGATACCATACGTTTTACTCAAATCAAGGGGCTTTCAATCGGTTCTTCCAATGGAATTGTACACATCGGCACTTCTGTCAGTGGCCAGGGAAACGATAACAACGCGCTGATTTTAAATAAAATAACATCGGTTCAAACGGTAAACAGTTTGCGCGTAGGAAATGCCATTTTTGTTCAAGGTTCTGCGGGTTACGAGAACGACAATGTGTTTATTCAAAGCAATGAGATTTATAACGTTTTCAATCCGAATGCCTCCTCCAATGCCATCCTGATTGCTGATTATGTACGTTCGAGTTCTTTGGTTGGTAATAGCTTTTATGAAACTGCACCACTGACGCCAACAGGAGCATACGTGTATCGGAGTATCTCCATCAATTCGGTTTCAAACGGAGGATTTACTATTTCCGGCAATTACATTGGGGGAAGTGCCGTTTCTGCTTTGGGGAAACCTTTACAACTGAGTGCATCAAATACTGCCCACACCTTTGGTTATACCCCCATTTTCTTACATGTGGGAACAACCCAAAGTACTTCGGTTCAAGCCAATTCCATCACCAATATCAAGGTGTCCGGGCCAAATGCCCAGCAATTTTCAGCAATAAGGATTGATGCAGGGAATGTGTTGATTGGAACAACGAGTGGCAACATTATTGGTAGTTCTTCTGTGTTTAATGCCATCGAATCAATCAGTACGGTGGCTAATGCCAACACGTATGGCGTTTTTGTCAACGGCCTTTCTGATGTGGTATTGGCGAACAACCAAATTGGTGGCATGTATACCAAT
>CAYYJF010000078.1:0-7128 GCA_964472175.1 uncultured Bacteroidales bacterium
TTCATTACCTTTGCACCCTGATTTTCACAATCAATATAATGTCCAACTTATTAATTTTCAAAAACTAAGAAAATGATTGAAAAAACGCTTTTAACTCCTGATCAGAGCTTTGATTGGGATGCTTTTGAAAAAGGAGAAAGCTATGGCGAATTGTCACAAGATCAACTCGTAAGTGCTTATGACAACACCCTAAACACCGTCAAAGACAAAGAAGTCGTTGAAGGAAAGGTTATTTCAATGAACAAACGCGAAGTCGTCGTAAACATCGGTTTCAAATCCGACGGCATCGTTTCGCTCAACGAATTTCGTTACAACCCCGATTTGAAAGTCGGCGATGTCGTTGAAGTGTATGTTGAAAACCAGGAAGACAAAAAAGGTCAATTGATCCTTTCACACAAAAAAGCCCGTGCATCACGCAGCTGGGAACGCGTTAACGCTGCTCTTGAAAACAACGAAATCATCAAAGGTTTTGTTAAATGTCGTACCAAAGGCGGTATGATTGTTGACGTATTTGGTATTGAAGCCTTCTTGCCCGGATCACAAATTGATGTTAAACCCATCAGAGATTACGATGTGTTCGTTGGCAAAACCATGGAATTCAAAGTTGTTAAAATCAACCAGGAATTCAAAAACGTTGTTGTTTCTCACAAAGCTCTTATTGAAGCTGAACTGGAACAACAGAAAAAAGAAATTATCGCCAAACTTGAAAAAGGTCAAGTATTGGAAGGAACCGTTAAAAACATCACATCCTACGGTGTATTCATCGACTTGGGTGGTGTTGACGGATTGGTTCACATCACCGACCTCAGCTGGGGACGCGTTAGCGATCCTAAAGAAGTGGTTGAATTGGATCAAAAAATCAATGTGGTTATTTTGGACTTCGACGATGAAAAGAAACGCATTGCATTGGGTCTGAAACAATTAACCCCACATCCATGGGATGCTTTGAGCGCAGACCTGAATGTTGGTGACAAAGTATCTGGTCGTGTTGTTGTCATGGCCGACTACGGTGCATTCATCGAAATCGCTCCTGGTGTTGAAGGTTTGATCCACGTATCAGAAATGAGCTGGTCACAACACTTGCGCAGCGCACAAGACTTTATGAAAGTTGGAGACACGGTTGAAGCTGTTATTTTGACACTCGATCGCGACGAACGCAAAATGTCCTTGGGTATCAAACAATTAAAAGAAGATCCCTGGGCTGAAATCGAAACCAAATATGCTGTTGGAAGCCGCCATGCTGCCAAAGTTCGCAACTTCACCAACTTCGGTGTCTTTGTTGAAATTGAAGAAGGCGTTGACGGTTTGATCCACATCAGCGATTTGAGCTGGACCAAAAAAGTCAAACATCCAAGTGAATTTACACAATTGGGTCAACAAATTGAAGTATCCGTATTGGAAATCGACAAAGACAACCGTCGTTTGAGCCTCGGACACAAGCAATTGGAAGAAAACCCATGGGATGTATTTGAAACCTTGTTCACTGTTGACAGTGTTCATGAAGGCACCATTATTGAATTGATGGACAAAGGCGCTGTCGTTTCATTGCCTTATGGCGTTGAAGGTTTTGCCACTCCCAAACATTTGGTAAAAGCCGACGGTACAACTGCTGCAATCGATGAAAAATTGGAATTCAAGGTGATTGAATTCAACAAGGAAGCCAAACGCATCATCTTGTCACACAGCCGCATTCACGAAGATGAAGCCAAATCTGAAGCCCGCGCCACCAAAAAAGCCACCAAAAAAGCTGGCAAGAAAGCAGAGGAAGAAGAAGAAAATGTAGCTCCAAAAATGGAAAAAACCACTTTGGGCGACATCGACGCATTGGCTGCTTTGAAAGAACAATTGGATTCAAACAAATAATCCACTGTTGATTTTTTAAAACAACAGTCTACGACATGGAGCGGGTATCAAATAATTGATACCCGCTCTTTTTTTGTGCCTTTTATTTCTGAATAATATACTAACTTTGCGTATACAATGCATGGTTATGAAAAAAATCCTTGGCCTTTTTACGCTCATATTGATGTGTTCTTGTGCAGGTAACAGATTTGATGTTCCCGGAAACCCACAACAAAACATTACCATTCAAAGATTTGACAAAGCATTCTACGAGCAATCGCATCAAATCGATTCTGCCTTTCTAAACTTGTATGCCAATCAAATCATGGAAGTTGGAAAGCCCGGAAGCAGAATGTTTCAACAGTTTGAGCACATCTACAGAAAAGACAAAGGCATCCATCAAATATACAAAGACTGTCAAAACACCTTTCAAGACATTTCACCCATTGAGGAACAACTCACCTGGTCATTTCACAGACTGCATTATTTTTTTCCCAACATTCAGATTCCCAAAGTGTATATGCATATAGCCGGCTTTGGTGAGTCCATCATTTCTGCTCCTGGCATGCTTTCAGCTTCCATAGATAAATATCTGGGGCAAAACTACAACCTCTATAAAAACCTTTTCAGGCCATATCAGAGCCAACGGATGTACCCCGAGAAACTTGCTTCAGACTACGTCATCGGATGGGTCAGATCGGAGTTTACGGAGGAAGTTCTGATGAACAACGACAGGTTGTTGGATTATATGATTTACGAAGGGAAAATCTTGTATTTGGTCAAAGTGCTCATGCCTGAAGAATCCATGGAAAACCTATCAGGGTTTACTTCGAATCAATTAAACTGGTGTTTGAGCAATGAAAAACAAATGTGGGAGACCATCACCAAACAACAACACCTGTACACAACAGATGTCAAAGTGATTGCCAAGTATATCAGAGAATCCCCCCATACCGCATTTTTTCCGCAAGAATCGCCGGGAAGAGCAGCCACCTGGATTGGTTACAGAATCATTGAAGCATACATGGAAAAGAACCAGAAAGTATCCATTCAGGATTTGATGTACAAAGCCAAAGCGCAAGACATCCTCAAGGATTCAGGTTATTTGATTTGAACCTGCATCAAGCACTTTTTACAATCAAAAGTAAGCTGAACACGTTGGTTGTTGAAAACCAAATACAGAGGTTCTTGTAACTCCTTTCCTTTGGGGAAACTTTTGGGACAAAGACCCCATTCGTATTTCAGGCAAAATTTTGTCGTCATCAGCACATCTCCCGATCGGAGTTTCGTTTCACTGGTTTCAAGGGCTTTTTGCAAAAGGCCGGCACCATGCGAAGCATAAAATGTTTCGGCCAAAGAATTGGCCACATTGTCCTGAAAAGTCAATGGTGAGTTTGGATATTTGACCGAACTTACCATTTTTCGGTTTACATACGATTGCTTGAAGGCAAGACGTCTTACCGCATTCATTTTTTCAACCAACAGTCGCCTTTTCTCGGTCAACACAGACACCGGGACAAACCAGTTATCCGAAGTACAATACTGTATATCGGACGCAGCATAAAGGGTGCCACCCAATTTTTCCAAAACCCGAACCATTTGCTCTTTCTGAGGTTTCATCGCTTTAACCTTATCCGAATCCCAAGAAATCACCGCACGATGATTGGCATCATCCCACATTTCCAGACAGAAACCAAAAGGCAGGTCTCGAAAAACGATATGCACCGGAATGAAGCGTTTGCTGCTTGGTCGGTTCAGTTGTTGATCAAAAGCAGCATCCTGCGTTCTGAACAAAGGCGTACCCGGAGCTACAGACAAGCGTTTGTTGGGGAACAAGTTGCGTCCTTCCACCCGATTGACGCCAAACCCATCCATAACGCCATTTTCGCCCTGATAAGCAATGCCGTCTCCGTTCTGAAACTCTATTTTACCCGAAACACCAATACTGTTCGTCCCAACACGGGACACCACGCCAACAGGCTCACCCATTGATTTGGGCGTGAGTGGATTGGTCATATTTTCAGTACGTTTCTCCAAAAAATAATCGGTAAAACCCCGATTGAAACTTTTGAAAACATTTGGTTCAAAGTCCAACTCCACCACACCTGAAGATGCGCGTCGGTATGTCGGATTTTTGGCAACAATCTGATTGAGTTTTTCGTGATACCAGGCGGTTATATTTTTGACATAATGCACATCTTTCAGCCTCCCCTCAATCTTAAACGAACGCACCCCTGCCTCGAGCAGTTGTTCTAAAGAATCCGTTCTGTTCAGATCTTTGAGTGAGAGCAGATGCTTCTGCCTGAATATGGAACGGTTGTTGGCATCAACCAAATCATAAGGCAATCTGCAATACTGTGCACAAGCCCCCCTATTGGCACTTCTATTGGAAAAGAATTGACTCATAAAACATCGGCCACTGTAACTCACACACAACGCCCCATGAATGAAACACTCCAGTTCAAGCTGAGTCGATGCTGAAACAGCACGGATTTCAGGGATGGACAATTCTCTTGCCAAAACAACCCGGCTGAAGCCTACCTGTTCCAGAAACTGTACTTTTTCGAGGGTACTGTTGTCCGTTTGTGTACTGGCATGCAAGGGAATGGGCGGCAAATTCATGTTCAAAATGCCCATATCCTGAATGATGAGCGCATCAACTCCTACCCGCCATAAATCCCAAATAAGTGACTCTGCTTCCTTCAATTCCTCTTCCAGAATCAGGGTATTGATGGTGACATAGACTTTGGCATGATAATCTCTGGCAAAAAAAACCAATTCGGCGATGTCCTGCAGGCTGTTTCCTGCTGCCGATCTGGCTCCGAATTTTCCGGCACCAATATAGACAGCATCTGCACCATGAAGAATGGCTTCCTTCCCGCAAATCATATTCTTGGCAGGAGCCAACAATTCAATATCCTGCTTATGCACTTGTATTTCTAACGAATTTGAGTGATGTCAAACGGCGTTTCTTGATAAACAAAATAGTTTAACCAATTGGTAAACAGCAAATTGGCATGCGCCCTCCACCGTACCACCGGTTTCTCATTCGGGTCATCATTCAAATAATAATTCCTGGGCATTTGAATGGCCACACCTTTTGTCAAATCTCTTTTATACTCGGTATCCAAAGTCATGGGCGAATATTCTGAATGTCCGGTAATGTACAAATCTCTTCCATTACGCGCCATCACCATATACACTCCTGCATCGGCTGATTCCGAAAGCAATGTCAATTCGGGTACTTGCAAAATATCTTCTTTGCGTATTTCCGTATGTCTGCTGTGAGGCACCTCAAAAACGTCGTCAAAGCCCCTGAATATCGGGTTGTGAATTTCATTGATCTGATGCTTGAAAACACCAAACATTTTATCTTTCAGGGGGTATTTCTGAATGCCATAGCTGTGATAGAGTCCAGCTTGCGCTGCCCAACAAATATAAAGGGTTGAGGTAACATGCGTTCTTGCCCAATCAACAATCTCTTTGAACTCTTCCCAATAGTGCACATCTTCGAAAGGCATCAACTCTACAGGCGCACCTGTAATGATCATACCGTCATATTTTTGATCTTTCATTTTATAGAAAGACTTATAGAACTGCTTCATGTGTTCCACAGGCGTATTCTTTGAGGTATGACTTTTCAATTTCATAAACTCAATTTCCAACTGCAAGGGCGTATTGGAGAGCAACCGAATCAGATCTGTTTCTGTTGTGATCTTCAAAGGCATCAAATTCAATATCACGATCTTTAAAGGTCTGATATCTTGAGAAGATGCTCTTCCAGAATCCATCACAAAAATATTTTCTTGCTTCAGCAGCTCAACGGCAGGAAGCTGATTGGGTACATTAAGTGGCATGTGAATGATTCATTATATGTTTGACAACGCCTCAGAGATGTCATCTTTGATATCGTCCAAATGTTCAAGACCCAAAGACAACCTCAATAAATCGGGGTAAACCCCTGCCGCAATTTGGGCTTCATCACTCAACTGTCTGTGGGTGGTCGAAGCCGGATGTGTGACCAACGTTCTCACATCACCAATATTGGTCAAATGAGAAATCAACTTCAAATGCTCAACAAACTGAATGGTTTTATCATATCCTCCTTTTACTCTGAAAGTTAATACACCCCCAAATCCGTTGGTTAGATATTTTTCAGCCAATTGATGGTATGCATGGTTTTCGAGGCCAAGATAACACACGTCATAGACTTTATCATTTTCAGACAGCCATTTGGCCATCGCAAAAGCATTGTCGCAAATTTTTTGAACCCTTACTGACAGTGTTTCAATACCCTGAATCAATTGCCAACTATTAAAAGGACTGATGCAAGCACCCATATCGCGCAAGTTTTCGGCAACACACCTCATGGCAAAAGCAGCAGGACCAAATTTTTCCCAAAAAACCAAACCATGGTAGCTTTCTGAAGGTTCGCTCAATTTTGGAAACTTACCATTGCCCCAATTGTAATGACCACCGTCAATAATCACGCCTCCCATGGTGTTTCCATGACCACCAATCCATTTGGTCGCACTTTCCACAACAATGTCAGCTCCATGCATGATGGGACGGCACAAATAGCCACCACATCCGAATGTATTGTCAACAATTAAAGGAATATCGTATTTTTTAGCCAATTTGGAGAGTTTCTCAAAATCGGGCACATTGAATTTGGGATTACCAATATTCTCTGTATATAAGGCTTTGGTATTTTCGTCGATCAATTTCTCCATTTCTTCTGCAGAATCGTTGGCAGCCCTGCGTGCTTGAATGCCCAAATCTCTGAACGAAACAAAAAATTGGTTGTATGTACCTCCATATAAAAAGGGACTGGTCACAAAATTATCACCAGACTTCATCAAATTCATCAAGACAATCATCTGTGCTGCTTGCCCGGATGCTGTAGCAACTGCAGCCACACCACCTTCCAGCGCCGCCATTCGTTGTTCAAAAACGGAATTAGTCGGATTGTTTAAACGGGTATAAATATAAGGTGAAATACCTTCTTTAAAATCAAGATTAAAAAGATCAGCACCATGTGCAGAATCATCAAACACATAAGCAGTTGTCGGATAAATGGGTACTGCCCTGGAATTTGTATGATCAGGCGAGTATCCGGCATGTACCTGCAAGGTTTCAAAATGCAATTTTTTCATTCCATTGAACTTATTAGTTGACTACAAATTTAGTCAGAAAGTTTGAGTGATACAATTTGTAGCTGAAAACAAAAGCCCTGCAAATTTCTGTTACAAGGTTTTGCAAACAATTCGAAGACGTGCAACATTG
>CAYYJF010000079.1:0-6610 GCA_964472175.1 uncultured Bacteroidales bacterium
TTTGTCCAGGATGGATTCGTTTTATTTGTCCCAAAAGGAGTTCAAATAGAAAAACCTTTGCAATTGATTCAGGTCTTTCATGGAGAAGAGGATTTCTTGTCCAACAGAAGGATCCTGGTCATTTTGGAAGAGGGTGCTTCCGCAAAATTGTTGGTTTGTGACCATACTTTGTCCGAAAGAAAAAACCTCAGCAATCAGGTTGCTGAATTGTTTGTGGGCAAGAACGCTTCGTTGGATTATTATGAATTGGAAATGCACGAAGCCAATACCACCCGCATTTCAAATACGTTTGCACATCAGGATTCAGATTCAAAGTTGTTGTTGCACGGAATTACCTTGCAAAATGGCATCACCAGAAACAACCTGAATGTGGTTTTGTCAGGTAAAAATGCAGAGGCCAAACTCTCAGGAATGGCTTTGGTCGAAGGCAATCATTTGGTCGATAACCACCTTTTCATCGACCATAAATCGTCCCATTGTACCAGCCATGAGCTGTATAAGTATATCCTGGACGAGGATGCAAATGGGGTGTTTAACGGACGCATTCTGGTAAGACCGGATGCACAAAAAACAAATGCCTTTCAATCAAACCGGAATTTGTGTTCTACCAATACTGCCAGAATGTTTGCCCAGCCGCAACTTGAAATTTATGCGGATGACGTCAAATGCAGCCATGGTTCGGCAACCGGGCAAATCGATCAGAATGCCCTCTTTTATTTAAGAACGCGTGGTATTTCAGAAGTTGAAGCCAGATTGCTGCTGAAGTTTGCATTTACTGCAGATGTTTTGGACGAAATCAATCTCGAGCCACTCAAAGAAAGAATGCGCGCCTTATTTGAAAAACGTTTCAGAGGAGAATTGGCCAAATGTGAAGGCTGTAAAGCCTCAAAAAAAACGAATTGACATGGAAACCATGATTCAAGAAATAAGGGCTCAATTTCCCATTTTATCGGAGAAAATATACGGTAAAAACCTCATATATCTGGACAACGGTGCCACGACCCAGAAACCACAAAGGGTGATCGATCGTATGGTGGAGGGTTATACGAAAAACAACGCCAACATCCATCGTGGAGTTCATTATTTGAGTCAACGGGCCACAGAATTGCACGAACAGGCCAGAGCCCGTGTGCAGCAATTCATCCATGCGAAAGAGGCTTCTGAAATTATTTTCACCAGAGGCACCACCGAAGCCATCAATTTGGTTGCATTTTCTTTTGGAGAAACGTTTTGTGGAGAAGGTGATGAAATTGTTGTTACCCAAATGGAGCACCACTCAAACATTGTTCCATGGCAAATGCTTTGCAAGCGGAAGGGCATGAAGTTGAACGTGGTTTCGATCAATGAACAGGGTGAACTGGATTTGCAGGATTTTAAATCCAAATTGAACCAAAATGTTCGTTTGGTTGCCATGACCCATGTGTCCAATGTTTTGGGTACGGTCAATCCCATTCAAACCTGCATCGAGTTGGCCCATCAAAGCAACATCCCAGTCTTGGTTGATGCAGCGCAATCTGCTCCACATGTAGCCCTGGATGTGGTGGCTTTGGATGTGGATTTTCTGGCATTTTCAGCACACAAAGTCTATGGACCTACAGGAATGGGCGTTTTGTACGGAAAATCGGACTACCTGAACCGCATGGTTCCCTATCAGGGTGGTGGAGAAATGATAGATCAGGTACGTTTCGAGGAAACGACTTACAATGTACTGCCCTACAAATTCGAAGCAGGCACGCCGGATTTTATAGGTTCCACTGCCTTTGCAGAAGCCTTAAATTTTGTCGATGAAATCGGCATAAATCGCATTCATGCCTACGAAAACAGCCTATTGCAGTATGCAACGGATGAATTAAAAAAATTGGACGGTCTGCAGATTATTGGAAATGCCCATGATAAAAGTGCCGTCATTTCATTTCTATTGGGCAACATCCATCCTTTCGATTGTGGAACCCTGCTCGATCATTTGGGCATTGCTGTAAGAACAGGCCATCACTGTGCACAGCCTTTGGTCGAATCATTGGGCCTGACAGGAACCGTGCGCGCTTCACTTGCCATGTACAATACGGCAGAAGAAGTGGATATCTTGGTCAAGGGTTTGAAAAGAATTCAACAAATGTTTTAAAGCTTCCAGCATATGATGTCTATTGACGAAGAACAAAAAGCAATTATCGAAGAGTTTGAAGGTTTTGATGACTGGATGGACAAATATCAATATATCATTGATATCGGCAATGCGCTGCCAAGCCTGGATGAAACCTATAAAAAACCACAATTCCTCATCGAAGGCTGTCAAAGTCGGGTTTGGCTGCATGCCTCCTTTCAAAACGGTTTGGTCATGATTGAAGCCGAAAGTGATGCGGTGATTGTGAAAGGCATTGTGATGCTTTTGATTCGTGTTTTGAATGCAAGGACCCCGGATGAAATCCTTGAATCAGACCTGTTTTTCATCGATGAAATCGGGTTAAAAGACCATTTGTCACCCACCAGAGCCAATGGCTTGGTATCCATGGTTCGACAGATCAAAAATTACGCCATGGCATTCAAGCTGAAAGGCGCCTGAAGTTTCAATCTTCAAAATGGAGTGAAAGCTGGTTCTCGGTGAGTTTGAAGCTATGTCTGTGTTCCTCACAAATGCCATATTGAACGATGGCCTCCCTGTGCTTTTTGGTGGGATAACCCATGTTTTGATCCCAGGCATAATTCGGATAACGTTGGTGCATCTCAAGCATGTACGCATCTCTGAATGTTTTTGCCAAAACCGAGGCTGCAGCGATGTTCAAGAATCGGCCATCCCCTTTAATTTCACAGTGAAAAGGGATGTTGTTGACAGGTTCAATGACGGAATAATCTGAGATGGATGGGAATCTGCTGATGAGCTGATACGGGTGTTTAAACCGGTTTCCGTCAATGAGCAGGTAGTCCGGTTGGATGTGTAATTTGCTGACGGCCCGATGCATGCTCAGGATCGACGCATTCAAAATGTTGATTTCATCAATTTCTTTTGGTGTTGCCCATCCCACGCCCCAAGCCAAAGACTGTGAGGTGATTACCTCCTTCAACTCTGCTCTTTTTTTGGCCGAAAGTTGTTTGGAATCGTTCAAATCAGGGCAGTTGAAATCGGCGGGTAGAATCACCGCCGCGGCAAAAACCGGCCCGGCCAGACAGCCCCTTCCGGCTTCATCACATCCGGCTTCCAGAAGAGCTTCGTTAAAACATCTTTTCAACATGCTCATTTGGCGTAAATGACCTGCATCAATGTTTTACCCACAGCTTCCAGTGTTTGTTTGCTGATGTGTTGCATGTTGTCTTCAACCGTATGCCATTGCGGAACAAATCCATTGGGTGATTGTGGATTGTAGTCAATGATGTCAATGCATGGGATGTTGGCCACTTCGTTAACCGGCAAATGATCATCAATGATGGCACCACCTTGTGCTGCAATGAATTGCTGACCGTATCCCAAGCGGGCAGCGGTCGACCAAACCTGATTGACCACCCATAGCGCATATTTGGTGGAATGTTGTTCCTGATAAAATTTCGGCGAGAATCCGCCCACCATATCCAGCAGTATACCATATTCAGCACGATACCCCGATTCTTTGGCTTTTTTTGACCAATATTTTGAACCCAGACACCAAAAATCTCCTGCGATTTCTTCCTTCACAAAGGTTGGTGTGCCCATATCTTCTACATCGAAGAAAACCACATCGAGACCCTTCTCAGGTGCATTCAATTGTACTTGTCTGATGATTTCTAAAATAACCCCAACACCACTGGCTCCGTCATTCGCACCCAAAACCGGCAATCGGTGGTTGTCGGGGTTGGGATCCTGATCAGCCCAAGGCCTTGAATCCCAGTGTGCGCAAAGCAAAATGCGTTTTGAAGCAGCCGGGTTGATGCTGGCTGTAATATTATACATAGGTACGGTTGAACCGTCCCAGGTTTGAACCCTTGACTCTTGAAACGAGGCCTGTGCCCCAAACGATAGTAGTTTTTTAATCAAATATTCCCGGCACGCCTGATGTGCCTTTGTTTCTGGAACTCTGGGCCCAAATTCGGTTTGAATCCGAACATATTCGTAGGCACTGTCGCCACTAAAGGCCATTGTTTCAGGAGTCTTTTCCACCGTTTCAGGTTGTTTTTTGGAAGCAAAACTACATGCGTATTGGGTGGTCAAACATAACAATATAAGGGCAAAAGTAAAATGAAGTTTCATGTTGAAAGGCGTTATTTGGTGGATTTCAAGTAGGTGAGTAAGGTGTGTTCTTTGGTCAAGGTTAGTTGTACTTCAGCCCCACAAATGAGCGGGATGTTGTTTGTAATATGGCCAATGGGGAAATCAAAGGCCACCGGAAAATGAAAGTCTTTTACGGAATCTTGCACGATTTCCAAAACGGTTTTCCCAAAACGTTCATCTTCTTCATAGTCTGTAAACTGACCTACAATAAGTCCGGCAAGTCCATCCAATTTTCCACTCAATTTCAAATTGTGCATCATCCGGTCAACCACATAGGGCTGTTCCCCAATATCCTCGATGAAAAGGATTTTTTCTTTGGTTTTTATGTCGTAAGGTGTTCCACTAAGGCTATATAAAATGGATAAATTTCCGCCTACCAGCGTTCCTTTGCATTGGCCAAGTCTGTTCAATGGATGTGATTTGGCTTCAACCGAGTCCCATTGCCCCAAGAGCAGGTTGTGCAGGACCTTGGCTGCCGGAATGTCAGCATGCATCGATTCGGACAGCATTTTTGCCATTCCACCGTGTATGGAGCATACTTTTTGGGTATTCAGAAATGAGTGGATCATGGTGATGTCGCTGAATCCGATGAGCCATTTTGGTCGTTTCAGAAATGCGGACAAGTCCATTTTGTCCAGCAGCTGAATGGTTCCATATCCGCCTCTGGTGAATAGGATGGCTTCATATTCAGGATTGTCGAGACCGGCTTGAAGATCGGCCAATCTTTCTTCGAGGGTGCCTGCAAATCGACCGCATTGCTCAAGCGCATGTGGTGCAACAAGGGCTCTATAGCCCCAACTTTCCAATATTTTGGCTGCATTTTCTACCAGTTGTGCATCAATGACACCGGCAGTAGAAACGATGTAAATTTTGGCATTTGGCCTTAAAAATGGTGGTATCAGCATCGTTAAAGGGAATATGCACAAATTTATAAGAAAAATACGACAACTATCCTGAAATGGAATATTAAAAAAAAGACGACCCAAATACCTGATTTGCTTAGATATTTTTATATTTTTGCTCCGTTTTGTATCAAAAATCAAGAATGTTACGCAGATAGTTAATAATAAATAAGAAAATGGAAAACACGTCTCAACTTGGCCTGAAAATCAAATCGATTCGAGAATCAAAAGACATTACGTTGGAACAGGTGGCACAACGCTCCGGTTTGACAGTGGATCAACTGCAAAGAATTGAAGAAAATCAAAACACGCCTTCTTTGGCGCCCATCATTAAAATTGCCCGTGCATTGGGTGTTCGGTTGGGCACTTTTTTGGATGATTCTGAAAACCTGGGCCCGGTTGTCTGCAGAGCCGATGCCCAAACTTCAGGCGTAAGTTTTTCGAGTGAAACCTCTGGCGCGCACAACAACTTGAATTTTTTCCCTTTGTCGGCCACAAAGTCAGGCAGACATATGGAACCGTTTATCATTGACATTGATTCAGCATCCAAGAACGGCTACAAATTGTCTTCACACGAAGGAGAGGAGTTTTTGTATGTGCTGGAAGGTCAGGTCGAAGTCACGTATGGTAAAACGCAATATGCTTTGAATGAAGGAGATAGCATTTATTATGATTCCATCGTGGAACACAACGTACATGCAGCCAATGCCTCTAAAGCCAAAATTCTTGCAGTCGTATATACGCCTTATTAAAGATCTGATATGCAATTATACAATAGAACTTTGGGTCAATGGCTGGAACATTGGGCCAACACAACACCGGATAGAGAATACATTGTTTATTCTGATAGAGATTTGAGGTTTACCTGGTCACAATTCAACAGTCGTGTTGATGAGGCTGCATTGGGTTTGCTTTCAATCGGTGTAAAAAAAGGCGATCATGTGGGTATTTGGGCACAAAATGTTCCTGAATGGCTCACTTTGATGTATGCATGTGCCAAAATTGGAGCGGTGTATGTCACGGTCAATACCAATTACAAACAACACGAGTTGGAATTTTTGGTTGAAAACTCGGACATGCATACCTTGTGCATCACCGATGGTACCTGGGATTCCAATTATGTTGACATGACCTATGAGATGTTGCCGGAATTGAAAACAAGCCCCAGGGGTGGACTCCAAAGCAAGCGATTCCCAAAAATGAGAAATGTTGTCTACATCGGACAGGAAAAATATCGGGGTATGTACAACTCTGCGGAACTGTTTCTGCTGGGTAAAAACATGGATCCGGCACTTTTGAAAGAAGTCAAAGAGACCGTCGATCCGGACGATGTCATGATGATGCAATATACTTCAGGTACCACCGGTTTTCCAAAAGGTGTGATGCTTTCACACTTCAATTTGGCCAACAATGGTTTTTTGACAGGTGTGCATATGAAGTTTACCGATCAAGACAAACTGTGTGTCTGCGT
>CAYYJF010000080.1:0-6530 GCA_964472175.1 uncultured Bacteroidales bacterium
AGGATGTAGGCTCCGGGCTGCAGGTTGAGGGAAAGGGTGATGTCCTGCTGTCCTTGCGGGTACTTGCCCAGATCTGCCTGATAGACGGCTTTTCCGTTTACGGTGCTGATCTGGATGGATACCTTTTCTTCTTTCTGCTGGAAGAAGCTCACGTTGATGCCTTCGCTGAAGGGGTTGGGATAGACGTAGAAGCGGCTCTTTGTTTGTGAGAGTGGTGTCACGTCGGCTTTTTTCAGGTTCAGGTACATGGGCTGGTTGGGCTCCATGGTCTGTGGGGAGTACATTTGCATGTTGCATATAACATCAGGTTTCTGTTCCATGGGGTGTCCCTGTGTCGGAATGCCTGCTGGATGTTTTCTTTCAGCTCCGCGGCGCTCATCGTATTCAGATCGCTTTTTGTTTCCACCACGGGATGCAGCTTGCCTTTCAGTGCTATTTTGTTGAAAGCCTCCACGGCCGTTTTGAAATCGGGATAGTCGAACTCGTTGTAGGCGACGGTCTGTTCCGTGGAGTCTGCCCAGTGGTAGGTCCTTGTACGGTGCACGGGCATGTGCTCAATCAAAAAGCATGCAGCGCGGTATTTGAGGGAGTCTTTGGGGTTTTTGGCATACGCATCGAGCACGGAGGCGAGCTGTTTGCCGTTATTTCCAGCCTTGGTGATGGCCTGGGCTACCGCAGTGGGATGTTTGACGGCCATAGCCGGGGATGCAGAGACAAGAAGCAGCAGCAGGATACTTGACAGGCAGATGACGGCAGGCTTTCCAAAGGGAATGAAAGATTTTTTTTCAAGATGAATGCCGGCATCCTTTTCGCGTGAAACGTGCAATCCTTTTCTACTGTCTGTCCAAAGGGCAGGTGCATGATCCTCAGTAACAATGCCCGATGAAATCGAAGTTTGTATGCAAAATTAAGGGATGGAATATTTAGAAAGGATACCAAATAAGAAATGAAAGAATGATGAAAAAATAATATATGGAAGAAAAAAAGAAAGCCGTCTAGAAGTAAAAACTTCGGGATGGCTTTTTTCTTAAAACAAAGAAGGTTGTCTCACGACAACCAATCTTCCTTAACCTTAAATCTAATACCATGAAAAACACAGTGCAAAGATAAAGGGTGTTTGGATGATATGCAAGAAAAATCCCAAAAAAATATGTTCTTTAACATGTTTTTTAGGATTTTTCGGTTTCTTATCACCATTTCATACCAAAAAATGGTGTCTTTTAAGCGTATTAATTCGCTACAACGACCTCATTTTCTTTTTTGTATCTAAAGAAATCGACGTCAATATAGCCTCCAATTTGTTTGGTGGCATAGTTAAAAATGGCAAAACGGGTACCAATGAACAATTTTTGATAATCAAATCTCGCCTTAAAATCGCTTCCGATTTTGGTCCAGTCTTTGTTGTTCAGGCTATAGTAGCAGTAGACAAAATCTTTGCCTTGCTCGTAGTCAAAATCCATTTTTAAATACACTTGATTCTTATTCAAAGGAATCCTTTCTTTTTCTTCTGCCTGTACGCCTTTCACCAATTTACCTGCATTGTTATCCAATTCGACAACGTTGGTGGACATGGTTAAGAATTTGTTCTTTCCTTCCATCACGACTGACAACAAGGCTGCATGACCATTGAAGGCACTCAAACCTGCGATATCACCATCTTTCATTTTTGACACGTCGATGGAAACAATTCCGCTGCATTTGGGGCCTTCGGTTCTTTGCGTCAAGGTGTTGGGTGCAAGGAAAAGGTTCGGGCACAAGCGGCTGGTTTTAAGACGCATATATCCAGGACGTTCCTGGAGTGACCAGGCTTCGTTCACAGGATTGTGATTCCATTGCCAAACCAAAGCCAATTTTTTGTTCGTGAATTCGTCACTGTTTACAAATGGATTGACCGGACCATAGCCCTGAATGGGTTTTTCCATCACTTTTGGAACGTTGCCGTTTTCGTCTCCCAACATGGGCCATCCGTCAACCCAGCGACAAGGCATCAAAGTCGGAACACGACCAACACCGCCTCTGTCCTGGAAAATCATGCCAAACCAACGACCGTCTTCTGTATCTACAATATTTCCTTGTCCAACGCCACCGCGTTTGTCAAAATTGGTTTCCAAAATGACTTTTCTTTCCCAGGGACCGGTGATCTTGTCTGCGCGATAGCACACTTCACTTCTGAGTCGTCCCATGGTGATCAACATCAAATAATATTTTCCATTGTATTTAAAGGCGTGGGTGCCCTCCAACAAACCTCTCTCCCCTTGGGCTCTTTCGAACGTTTTTCCTTTGAGTCCATCAGGTTTTGGGCCGGTCAAGTCACTTTTTAATTCCTGAACATCGCCGGTTCCGTAAAATACATAAACCCTGCCATCGTCATCAAAAAACAAGGAAGGATCGTGAAATTGGTTCATTTTTCCGACCAACTCCCATTTGCCTGCAGGGTCTGTTGTGGAATAAATATACCCATTGTGTGGATCGTTGGTGGCAAACATGACATAGAATTTACCATTGTGATAGCGAAGCGACGTTGCCCACTGTCCTCTTCCATACACACTTTTGTTTTCCAAAAGACTGTAATTGGGCGTTTCGTCTCTTTGTTCATACACATAACTGATGATTTCCCAGTTGACCAGGTCTTTGGATCTCATGATGGGTACTCCCGGCATCAGGAACATGGTGGTGCTGACCATATAAAAGGTGTCACCAACCCTGCAAACACATACGTCCGGAGCGTCAGCATTTATGACCGGATTGACAAAAGTCTTGGATTGCTGATCCGTTTGCGCGGACAAAGGCAGTTGCAGTCCAAAAAGCAATAACAAAAGAATGTAATTGAATGTTTTCATTTTATTTAGAATTATGGCGTTGCGAGGGAGATCCGAAATAGCTCGGATATTGATTGTCCGGGTTCACAATGATGCGTTCCAACACCACTTCGGGGTGAACCATCATGATTTTTAAGGTTTGCAAACCTGGTGTTTGAACATCCAGCTTCACATCCAGCCAGCGCATGTTGTCAAAGACTTCGTTGCGTCTGGTTTGACCTGCACCGATTTGTGCAATATTTCGGTTGAGTGGAGGTAACGCTTTCAGAACGAGTGATTTGGCCAAATTTTCTTTGGTGTATTCTTTGAATTCATCGTGAAGGCCTTGTCTGGCATCCAGGATGATGGGTTTGTCCTTGTTCAGTGCGATGCCAATATTCAAGCCGCTTTCAGGATGGATGTCCTGAATGGGCAGCATTCCCAATAAAATCGTAATCTCCCCGGCTTTCGGTATGAAAATTTGGTATTCGAGGGTGGCAGATTCATCCATATTTGTGACAACAGGTGCTGTGACCGGATAGAAACCCATGCATGCTTCATCGCGGCCCAAATCGGGCAGGGTGATCCAGGTGGCATTCTTGCCTGGTATGAGGTTGTTGTACTGATTGGCCGGAATTGAAAATTCACCGGTCAAATTGCCGAAATAGGGTTCCTTCGTTTTTGGGAGATCGGCCTTTTGGGTGTTCACCAAAACGGTTACTGAACCTTTGCCATCCTGAATGGTGACGCTGCCTGTGGCGCTTCCATTGGGCACTTTCTTCCAATCAATATCTACGACCATTCGAAGCTCTTTTTCAACCGTTCCTTTCTTGGCTGAAAGAATGATCCATGGTTTGTCGGCTTTTGCATCAAAGGTAAATGCTCCGTTTCCGCGGTTGAAGACATCTATATAATAGGTGTTTTTCTTCATCGCGTCAAAGGTTGGTAGCGTCGGTTGCGTTTTTGAGTCAAGGCTTGGCCATGACAATTCGGATCCTTCAACGGCTATGCCCATGGTGGGTTCAGACAGTGGGGTGACAACATCCATATTTGGCAATTTATTTGCCCTTGGCATACTCCAGGCGGTGTATCCGATGTGGATGTCGGACATCATGCCATTCCATTTGCCATTGGACATGGTGTTGTTGTAGTAATCAGACAGTTGTTTGTCCAATTCGAACAACGCTTCGGCTCTTTTTGCATAATCATTGGCGCTCACCCTTCCTTGTTTGGCATACAAATTGTTGAGACCGCAAGAAATGTACATTTCGGCAACCCCGGCAGAAGCTTTGGCAGGGTATAAAACCAATTGGTAATAGGCATCTTTATAGGCAGGATCGATTTTTTCGTAAATGCTTTCTGCTTTTTCGACGACAGCTTTCCACTTGTTCAACACCTTGTCGGCTTCGTGGTGGTTGACATAACTGTAAATGCGGGTGGTTTGGACTTCAGCCTTTCTGATTAAGTTGTATTTGGAATATGTTGAAACGATGTCTGCAATTTCGGTTGCATAGGTGTCTCCGAAATTTTGCTTTGCCCAATTCAGGGTGTATTCGGATACCTTGTCTGCAGGGTAATTGTCCGGATTCCACGCATATCTGAGAATGAAGTCGATGGGGAATTCTTTTGGTTTTAAGTCTCCGACATTGACCACCCACAAATCATCCAATCCACTTTGATAGGCCAGATTGAATTGCTCTCTGAGTTTCGGAATGGTGGTGGTGTTCACCCATCTGTCGTTCCACGGGCCTCCATTCATATCTATATGATAATACAAGCCGCTGCCACCTTTTCTACCTTTTTCTTTTTGTGGCTCAACCCTGCGAATGTATCCCCAGTTGTTGTCGCAAAATAAAAGCAGCACATCGTCAGGAACACTCATGCCGGCATCGTAATATCTTTGCACTTCGGTGAAAATGGCCCAAAGCTGCGGTACTTCACTTGCGCTTTTTCCATAGGCTTTCTCAATGATTTCGCGTTGTCCTTTGATGACGTTTCTCAGGGTATTGATGTTCTCCTGGTCATTGCCTTTGCCCATGGCAACATCGCCGTCGCCACGCATACCAATGGTGATGACATTGTCGTAGGCTTTGTTTCTGTTGACCCCTTCGAACCAAAAACTGTCCAATCTGGCTTTGTTCGTCACATAGTCCCACGGGCCAATCGTGCGGCTTCTGTTGGTGTATTCTTGTTGTGCCCGCATCATGGGTTCATGGTGGGATGTCCCCATGATGATGCCGTATTCGTCGGCCAAAAGCGGACTCATGGGGTCTTCTTCGTTGAATGTTTTTCCCCACATGGCCGGCCAAAGATAATTGGCTTTCAAGCGGAGCAACAATTCAAACATGTGGGTATACATTTTAGAGTTGAAGCCTCCGAATTGACGGCACCAATTGGCCATGGAAGGTGATTCGTCGTTGATGAAAATACCACGGTATTTTACTTTGGGCGGGTCTTGAACAAAGCGTCCGTTCTTCACAAACAGGGCTGCGCTTTTTCTGGAAGGGACATCTGCCCACCAATACCATGGGGAAACACCGATTTTTTCGGAGATGTCGTAAATGCCGTAAATGGTGCCTCTTTTATCGGTACCGGCAACCACCAACATATTGTCAATTGTTTGAATGACAAACGATTCCAATTTTCCTTTGATGTCGGAGACTTTCAGTTTCCCATTTGAAATAAGCTGATCGATCAATCGGCTCTTGCCAATGGTGCCAACCACGATGGCTCCTGTTTCGGACATGTTGCCTGTCGATGTTTTGACGATTGAATTTGTTCCGGTCACCCTTCCGATGTCTGCCCCCAAATCGTTGGCAGCTCTGATGACGCCTTTCCAGTCGTTGGCATCAACCAAAATAGAGGCATTTATGCCTTTGTTGGCAATTTGAAAACTGCTATTAGAGGGGTTGGTCAGGATGTAATTCCCCGGTGTCCTTTGAATAGGCTTTTCGTCTGCATAGACTTTCATGAACCCAAAAAGGGTAACAAGGATCAGCCCTATTGCCTTTTTGCGCATAAAAATTGGCATATCAGTTTGTTTAAATGCATGAACATAAGAAACAAAGATATGCCAAAAGTTTAATTCAACAAACGGAAAATTATTCCCATTCGATGGTGGCTGGTGGTTTGGACGAAATGTCGTAGGTGACCCGGTTGACTCCTTTTACCTTGTTGATGATCTCGTTGGAGACCTTGGCCAGAAATTCATAAGGCAAATGTGCCCAGTCTGCCGTCATGGCATCGGTCGAGGTGACTGCTCTTAAAGCGACTGCATTTTCATACGTTCTTTCGTCACCCATAACACCAACCGATTGGATGGGCAACAAAATGACTCCTGCCTGCCAAACCTGATCGTATAAATCCCATTCGCGTAAGGCATCGATGAAGATGGCATCTGCTTCTTGCGCAATGCGTACTTTGTCTTCGGTGATATCTCCCAAAATGCGCACGGCAAGCCCGGGTCCGGGGAAGGGTTGACGTTTGATCAAATGCGGCATCATCCCTAATTCGTTGCCAACTTTGCGAACCTCATCTTTAAACAGCAACCTCAAAGGTTCACATAGTTTGAGCTTCATTTTTTCCGGCAAGCCACCCACGTTGTGGTGTGATTTGATTACCGTGCCAGTGATGGAAAGGGATTCAATACAATCCGGGTAGATGGTGCCCTGGGCCAGCCATTTGACGTCTTCTATTTTGTGTGCTTCTTCATCGAAAACATCGATGAAACCT
>CAYYJF010000081.1:0-6366 GCA_964472175.1 uncultured Bacteroidales bacterium
TGCCTAAAATGGTGGTAAGCGATAAAGAAATGGGAACACCGGTTGTTGCAAAAATTGGAAAGTATATATACCTATATTGGAAAGTATTGGAGACCGGAAAAATCAAAGCACTGAGAACGAAGAACTTGAAGAAAGGAGATTGGGAAGAAATTTCGGACATGATTTTCATTCCATCCAACATCCAAATGGGAGGCATTTTGAAAGTAGACGACGATTTTTTGACAAAATTAGCCAACCCGAACCGCTAAGACCTTTCTATTTGACATATTTTTGAGTAAAAAATGTGTGGATTTGAAAAAAATCGATCAGGATTTCGTATTTTTGTATCGTATGACCCACTTTTAACGAACAAAATATGAATGCAGTTTCCGAGCGCTTAGCAAGCCTCTCGCCCTCAGAGACATTGGCTATGTCCCAAAAGAGCAACGAATTGAAAGCCCAAGGCATCGATGTGATCAACATGAGTGTCGGCGAACCCGATTTCTTTACGCCAGACCACATTAAAGATGCTGCGAAACAGGCTGTGGACGCAAATTTCTCATTCTATTCACCCGTCCCTGGCTATCCTGCCCTGCGAAACGCGATTGTTGCCAAATTGAAAAACGAAAACGGCTTGGATTACAAAGCCGAGCAAATCGTCTGTTCAAATGGAGCCAAACAATCGGTATGCAATGTATTGCTCAGCATCATTGGTAAAGGTGACGAAGTGATTGTTCCTGCACCATACTGGGTAAGTTATGTGGAAATGGTCAAACTGGCTGAAGGGACAAACGTCATAGTTTCAGCCGGCATTGAACAAGATTTCAAAATCACCCCGCAACAATTGGAATCGGCCATTACGCCCAAAACCAAAGCGTTGATCCTTTGCTCGCCTTCCAATCCGACAGGCAGCGTGTACAGCCGTGAAGAACTGAAAGGTTTGGCCGATGTTTTGGCCAAATACCCCAATGTCATCGTCATATCTGACGAAATTTACGAACACATCAACTACATCGGCAAGCATGTGAGCATTGCTGAATTTGAAAATATCCGTGAACGTGTTGTCATCGTGAATGGTGTTTCTAAAGCATATGCCATGACTGGCTGGCGCATTGGTTGGATCGCTGCGCCACAATGGATTGCTTCGGCTTGCAACAAACTGCAGGGTCAATACACTTCCGGTCCCTGCTCTGTTTCACAAAGAGCAGCCGAAGTGGCTTATACAGGCACACAGCAACCCGTTAAAGATATGCGTGTTGCCTTCGAAAGACGCCGCAACCTGATTGTTGATTTGGCCCGTGAAATTCCAGGTTTGAAATGTGCAAAACCCGAAGGTGCATTCTACATCTTCCCCGAATGTGATGCTTATTTCGGCAAATCGTTCAATGGTAAAACCATCAATGACTCAGGAGATTTGGCTATGTATTTGTTGGAAGAAGGACATGTCGCCGCTGTTGGTGGTGCTGCTTTCGGTGCACCCAAATGTGTTCGCTTCTCTTATGCCACATCGGACGAAAACATTGTTGAAGCCATGAAGCGTGTTAAAAACGCTCTGTCAAAATTGCAATAATCCAAAGATTATAGTTTTTATCAGTGCGCATCTGTAAGTAGTTACTTTACGGATGCGCATTTTTTTTGGCTTCAACCGAAATAAATGGTTGAAATGGATTGTTTTGGCTTTTTGAAAGCGAGTCGAGCAATCGGTTGGTAAAGTCGTAACCCAATTTGAACAGGGGTTGGACTTCGCTGACATTTCCACCATGAAACTTCCCGATGCCCTGAGGTTCAATGAGCACATCACACAAAGACTTGTCATACACCGCATTGGATCGAAACACAAAGCGATAGGAACGCATGGCGATAGACCATATGGTTTTCTCGTAGGGATCGGCCTCGATGGGACCCAGACTCACGCCGACCAAAAACCGACAATCCTTTCTGATGGCGAATGCCGGAAGGTTGTGCAACAAACCACCGTCAACATAGTGCTGTCCGCCAATGACCCAGGGGTCGAACAAAATGGGGACGGAACAGGATGCAATGAGTGCATCGGTCAATGAACCGGAGTCGAGCACCACGCTTTCGCCTTTGTCCAGATTGGTGACCACCACTTTTAGGGGGATCTTCAACTCGGCAAAGGTTTTGGCCCGCAAAGTGGTGTCCAGAAACTGCTTGAATTTTTTCAATGAAAACAAACCGCTTTCATTTAGGTCGATGCCAACATATTGAATCAGTGATAGTTGATCGTAAAGGGCTATGATGGAATCGACCGAATAGCCATCGGCATACAAAGCGGCCAGGACCGCACCCGAACTCACACCGCACAGAATGTCGGGTTGAAGATTGTGCTCTTCAAGCGCTTTCAGCACACCCAGATGGGTAAAACCTTTGGCTCCGCCTCCACTCAAAGCCAAACCAAATCCTGTTTTAAGATTGTCGGTACGGTTGCTTTGGTAAGATCTCGTTTGCGATGCCACTTGCCCAACTTCAACGGGTTGAATGATGATTCTGGGTTTGGAATGATTGAATAAAATCACCCACAATACCAACATCAAAATGAGCAACAAATAGAGTTGTTTGGTTGTCATAAAAAGGAGTCTATCTACAAATGTACGTTATTCGATGAAAAAAAAATGTATTTTTATTGCCCCAAAGATGTGGACAAATGAAACAGCAGGAAGCAATTTTTGAATGTGTGCCCAATTTTAGTGAAGGAAGGGACGAAGCGAAGGTGGAACAGTTGGTGGATTGTTTCCGTAACCAACTGGGGGTTAAGCTGGTAAACTTCAGCCGAGATGTCGACCACAACAGAATGGTGATCACCGCCATGGGCCCATTTGCATCCTTGAAAGCGGCTGTGGTGCAAGCTGTTGGAACGGCCGTTTCCTGTATTGATCTGAATTCACACCAGGGGGAACACCCTCGATTGGGGGCAGCAGATGTGATTCCCTTCATTCCCATCCGCCATGCCAGTCTGCAGGATGCCGACCACCTGGCCAAAGCGGTGGGCAAAGAAATTGCAGAAAAATACCGGCTACCGGTGTACTTGTATGAAGAGTCGGCAACGGCTCCACACAGAAAGGCTTTGGAAAAAGTCAGACAAGGCGAATTTGAGGGCTTGAAAGAAAAAATGATGTCGGAGGAATGGATTCCGGACTTTGGTCCGAGATGCCCGCACCCAACGGCAGGCGCCAGCATTGTTGGTGCGCGCAACTTTCTGATTGCCTGGAATGTAAACCTGAAAACGGGCAACCTTGACATCGCCAAAGCCATTGCCAAAAAAATAAGGTTTTCGAGCGGTGGTTTTCCTTGTGTCAAAGCGCTTGGAATGCAAATGGGCTCTGAGGGTTTTGCGCAAGTCTCCATGAATTTGACCGATTTCAACACCACGGGCATGTTTGAGGTGTTTTCGGCCATTCAAAAAGCTGCCGCCGAGATGGGGGTTGAAGTACGCAACAGTGAACTGATTGGTTTGTTGCCTTTGGACGCTGTGGTTCAGTCGTTTGGAAAATCACTGATGTTTGAAGGCCTCGGCACGGAGCGCATCATCGAGTCACATTTGATGGATCTTTAATCGATGGAAAACATTCAGACCATCACCCTGCTTATTTTCATCATCACCTACTGCGGCATTATTTTTACCCGCCTGCCTGGTGTGAATATAGACCGTCCTTCTGCGGCTTTTTCCGGGGCAGTGGCCATGGTGATCTTCGGCATTCTAACCCCGCTTGAAGCCATACAAGCCATTGATTTCAACACCATTATCCTGCTTTTGGGCATGATGATGGTGATTGCCACCCTCCAGCTGGATGGCTTTTTCACCCTTATTGCCAATCAAACCATCCGATGGTCGACCAGTCGGTTCAAACTGCTAACGGTCATCACCTTTATTACAGGCATTTCCAGTGCTTTTTTGGTCAATGATGCGGTGGTACTCATGTTTACACCTGTCATCATTCTGATTTGTAGATCGCTGAAGATCAACGCCATTCCCTACTTGGTGGCTGAGATATTGGCTTCAAACATTGGCAGTGCCATGACCATCACGGGCAATCCACAAAACATGCTCATTGGTTTGCAATCGGGCATTTCCTACACGGCTTTTCTGCTGCATTTGCTTCCGGTGTCCATATTGGGTATGGTACTCATTGTCTGGACTGTACGTTTGGTTTACCGCAAGGAATTCAGCAACAAGCAACCCTTTGAGCCGATTCCTGCCGAACCCGTTAACATTCAGAAAGTGCTGCGTTCGGGACTGGTCTTTTTACTGGTTATCCTGGGCTTTTTCTTCGGCAAACAGCTGGGTTTGTCCATTCCGCTCATCGGCATCACCGGTGGTGCTTTGATTTTACTGCTGGGTGAAGTCAAACCCTCCCTGGTCATTCAAAAGGTGGATTGGGTGCTTTTGCTTTTCTTCGCCTCGCTGTTTATTGTGGTGGGTGCAGTAGAAAAAGTGGGTTTGCTCGACAACTTGATTCAAAACCAACTGCTGAAGGCCGATTTGACGGGGATGGTGCATGTGCACCTGGGCTCGCTGTTCATGTCGCAAATCGTGAGCAATGTGCCTTTTGTCGTGTTGATGCTGCCCCTGCTAAAAACACTGGACAGCTCGTTGCTTTGGCTGGCTTTGGCTTCGGCCTCTACCTTGGCCGGAAATGCCACCATCATTGGCGCCATGGCCAACTTGATTGTCATTGAAACGGCTGAAAAACAAGGCATTAAAATCCGCTTCCTTGAATTCATGAAGGCCGGATTGCTCGTGACCCTCATCAGCTTACCCCTTTCGGTGGGAATCTTGTATGTACAGCAGCTCTTGGGTTGGATTCAGCCTTAAAGTTTTATTGTCAGGCTGTTGACAAATGCTTCTAGGGCATTTTTGGCATCCTCCAATTTATCTTCCCAATGTTTGATGGAATTTTCACCAATGCGGTCGGTCACATATTTGACTGAAACAAAGGGGATGTTGAGTCGTTGACAGGCGGAAGCGATGCCGAATGCTTCCATGTCGTAAACGTCAGAATCGTCGTCGGCTTCGGCCGTGGATGTAAGGAAGGTATCGCCGCTGGACACCTTGCCACTTGGGGTTTGACTGAAGATATTGGCCTCTCTAACTGATTCAAAATCTATCATATATGGTAGCTCAGAAAAAGAAGCACGTTTCAAATCCCTGTCTACATAGGTGGAACACAAGACGATTGCTCCGACAGCGTGCTTGATGCTGCCCGAAGTGCCTATGCCCAACACCAAATCGGGCTGAAAATGGGTGCAAGCCTCGTAAACAGACAGTGCAGCAGAAACTTTTCCTACCCCTGTTAAACAGTGAAGCACTTCACAGTTGGGCAAGTGGATATGGCCACATTCCGATTCCAAAGCATAAGTCAACAGTATTTTCATTTCGTTCGTTATTTGATGAAACAAAATTACAAAATTTAAAGGATATCATTTAACTTTGCCGGTCTTGAAACCCTAACCAACGGATACCATGAATACTCAAATTCAAGAAATCGCCCAACGATTAAAGGGATTGCGTGAAGATCTCAACCTTTCATTGGAACAGCTGGCATCAGTGTGCAACATGTCTGCAGACGCATACAAACAATTTGAATCCGGACAAGTCGATATTCCGGTGGGTATGCTGCAATTGATTGCCCAACACTGCAACGTGGAACTCTCTACTTTGCTTTTTGGAGACGATCCCCGCATGCATTCGTTTTATCTGACAAGAGCCGGTCAGGGTACAGCAATGGAAAGAACCCATGCTTACAAATATCAGGCTTTGGCCGCAGGTTTTGCAGACAAAAAGGCCGAACCATTTATTGTGACGGTCGAACCCAAACCAGCTGAAACACAGGTTGTCTTGAACGCACACAAAGGCCAGGAATTCAATTTTGTATTGGAAGGAACGCTGATGATTGAAATCAATGGTCACAAATTAACTTTACAGCCGGGTGACAGTCTGTATTTTAACGCTTCTTTACCTCATGGAATGCTCGCTTTAAACGGAAAAGCAGCCACTTTCCTAGCCATCATCCTTTAATTTTCAAAGCCTATCAATATGTTGGAGAAGTACCTCAAAAAAACCAAGTTCAACGACCTGAACGATTTTAACACAAACTATGAACTGATCGTTCCAGAACATTTTAATTTTGCCTACGATGTTGTGGATGGTTGGGCTGAAAAAGCACCCCATAAAAGGGCCTTGTTGTGGACCAACGACAAGGGTGAATGCAAAACCCACACCTTTGGAGAGTTGAAGGAAATTTCTGACCGCACTGCCGGCTACTTGTACAGCATCGGCATTCGCAAAGGCGACATGGTCATGGCCATTCTCAAACGCCGCGTTGAATTTTGGTACACCATTTTGGCTTTGCACAAAATTGGAGCGGT
>CAYYJF010000082.1:0-3014 GCA_964472175.1 uncultured Bacteroidales bacterium
TCATCGAACAAACGTACGGTTATAATGTTTGTCCCGACCTTCCGGTCTGTACTTCAGACATGGATGAAACCTTTTACCTCTCGGTCAAAAACAACCGTTTAAGCATGGCTTTGCCCGACTTCACATTGAAAAAAAGGGCGCAGTGGTGGGTGGAAGGATTGCAGCATTTTGTGCAGGCGATGGATGCAAATGTTCATCATTTTTTTTCTGAAATACCTGTTAAAGAGATGGAAAAAAACATTCAGAAATGCGAACAACCAGTGCATGTCTGGTCGCAGTTTCAATCGATGGCCAAACGATATCCCAACCAAAAGGCCATCGTGGACGGAACCCGCATTTTTACCTACGATCAATTTCTGACAGACATCCAACAGACGGCTCATTTCATTGGGAAACTGGGACTTGAAAAGAATTCCCACATATCCATTTGTTTGCCAAGGAGTTATGAATTTTTCGTGTCTCAATGGGCCATCTTGGCATCGGGGCATGTTTTTGTACCCATTGATGCTTCCACGCCAAATGAAAGAAAGGCTTTTATTTTTCATGATTCCGCATCGGCATTGGTTTTGACCAACATCCAACTGATTGACGCCTTTCCAAAAGAAAAATGCCTGTTTTTCGATCAAATACAAACCAAATCGCAGCCTGTTCTGAGCTTTGATGGCGAACTTTCCGATTTGGCCTATATCATTTATACCAGTGGTTCAACCGGCATTCCCAAAGGGGTTTTGATCGATCACTTGGCATTGAGCACCTTTGTTTTAGCCGCTTCCAAAAAATATGGTATCACCCAAACCGACCGCATCCTTCAATTCTCTAACCTTGGTTTTGATGCCAGCATTGAAGAGGTGTTCTGTACGCTTAGCCAAGGTGCCACCCTGTATTTGAGAAACGACGACTTATTGGATCCGGCGCAAACCTTTCATTTCAGCAAGCAACACCAAATCACCGTATGGGACTTTCCCACCGCTTTTTGGAGACAGCTTATGCTGGCAAGTCAGGATTGGGACTTTCCTTCCCACATCAGAGCCATCATCATTGGAGGAGAAGCCATGACCAATGCTGATTTTGACATGTGGAAAAACCACCGGGCGTCTTCACGTCGCTTGTTCAATACCTACGGACCCACAGAAACCACTGTCGTAGCCACCGTTTTCGAAGTCACCCCCACGTACAAACTAACCAATGGCATACCCATCGGACAACCACTGGAAGGCTATCATACAGCCGTTTTGGATACCCATCAAATGGTCGTTCCCAAAGGAATGACAGGCGAACTGTATATTGCCGGGAATGCCCTTGCCAAAGGCTACTTAAACAGACCGGAAAATGAAGCCAAAGCCTTTGTTTGGATAGAAAACAAACTCGGAAAAACGCGATTCTATGCGACAGGTGATTTGGTGTATTGCGATCAGGACGAGCAACTTCAATACGTTGGCAGGTCGGACAATCAACTCAAAATCAGGGGCTATCGAGTGGAACCTGGTGAAATTGAAAACCGATTGACTCAATTGGGCGATTTGAAACACTGCGTGGTGCTTGGACGGGCCAATCAAAGAGGCGAAAAATCGTTGGTGGCCTTTTTCATTCCCAAAACTGCAGTCGAGAAAGCCGCTGATACCTTGAAATCAGATTTGAAAAAACACGTACCCGACTATATGGTGCCCGACTTGTTTATCGAATTGACGGAGCTTCCCATGACACCAAATGGGAAAATAGACCATAAAAAACTGCTTGAAATAGCCCAATCCAGACCTGTTCAAAAGGTAGAAAAGGCCCATCAGGAGCCAATTTCCCCTACGGTTGAAAAACTGGTCGACTTGTTTCAATCCATTTTGGATCAGGATCAACTCGGACCAGATGACGACTTTTTTGAACTTGGCGGACATTCGTTGCGTGCCGTCTCCCTGATGACCCAAATTCAACAACAATTGGGCATTCAACTCCCCCTTTCTTCCCTGATCAGCTGTCCCACACCCCGACTTTTGGGAGCCTGTATTGAAGGCGATCAAACGGATCAATTCTGGCAATGCATGGTGCCGATTCGTCCTGAAGGCGATAAAATGCCCCTGTATCTGATTCACGGAGCCGGCTTGAATGTGCTTTTGTATCAATCTCTTGGAAACCATTTGGACAAACATCGTCCCATTTTTGCCATGCAGGCCAAGGGTTTGGACGGTAAAACGGAATTGAGCACCAGCATTGAAGAAATGGCTGCCGATTATGTGGCAGAAATCCGAAAGAACCAACCCAATGGCCCCTATGCATTGTTTGGTTTCTCGCTTGGTGGCTTTATTGCCTTTGAAATGGCCAGACAATTGCTCGATCAAAATCAAAAAATTGCTTTTTTGGGGGTGATCGATACGGTCACCACTTTTGCCCAAGAAGAACTTACTATTGGGAAAAAGCTGTTGGCGATATTGGAAAACCTTTTTGCCAAACCTGCATTTTTAATCGTAGCATTTTGCAAAGAACCCAATGCAGAGAAAATGAAATTTGTCAAGCAGAAACTCAAAAACTTCAAATTCACCTTGCTGTATTATTTTTCCAGGGTTGGTCTGTATCGGCTAAAACAGGCCTCAGAAACGGCTTCGGATGGCACGCCTGTGTATTTAAGCAGCAAAGCGGCTGTGGTGATAGATACGGCTTTGAATCGTTATAAGCTGAAGCCTGCGCCTGTGGTTGTAGATCTATTTAAAGCCGAAAAACAACAGTTTTACATTCATGATCCAAAAACCTATGGTTGGGACAAGTATGCCACCAAAGGGGTTGTGGTAAAAGCCGTTCCCGGTGCGCATTCTGATTTGTTTGCGCCGCCCAATGATGTGCATTTTGCCAAATTGCTTAACGACAGACTGGATGAAATTGAAGGACATTGACGGGAATCAAATCCTTGTTTGTTATGGAACCGGCAATACCCTGTCGTCTCATGTAGCATTTGAGCAGACTTTTTTCGAATTGTCGCATGAAGCCATTGACTATGCGCTTTTAAAAAAGACTGTCAAGGGCAAGCC
>CAYYJF010000082.1:3114-6252 GCA_964472175.1 uncultured Bacteroidales bacterium
TTGCAGTTTGGTTTGCAAGAAGGGAAAGAAACTACTTTTTGCATCATCGAAGGATACAAATCAATATTAGCTTTGTCTATAAGGGCGTATTTTTGAACCATTTATAACTTTTTATTTTTGTATATCTTAGATTTTTTTTTAGTTTCCCATCAAGTTACGAACCTTATCTAACATGAAAAAAGTAGTTGGTTTATTCCTCATTTTGTTGAGTTTATCGATTTCAGCACAGCAATCAAAATTTGCGAACGTGTATCAATTTTTAGAGAATACGGCGGTATTTGAAGTCAATCAGATCGAAGGTCACACGGTTTGTATTCCTTTGAAATCGGTTGGCGATGCCATCAATTTTGAAAAATCGAAGTCAGAAAATGTGCTTTCGTTGAATGGAAAATGGAAATTCCATTTTGCCAATACACCGGAAGGTACCCCCAACAACTTTTTCACATCCAATTTTAATGATCAGAAATGGTCAGAAATTACGGTTCCTTCCAACTGGGAAATGCAGGGTTTTGGCGATCCTTTTTTTCGAAATGTTGCCCATCCGTTTCGCTCGAATCCACCTTTTGTTCCCCGCGAATACAACCCGACCGGTTCGTATCGAAAAACATTTACCGTACCGGCAAATTGGAAAAACAAACGCATTTTTCTGCGCATGGAAAAAACCGCCTCAGCCTCGTTTGTTTGGATCAACGGACAGGAATTGGGCTACAACGAAGGTGCACAAGAGCCTGCCGAATATGATGTAACCAGTTTCCTGAAACCAGGAAAAAACACCATCGCCGTCAACGTCATGAAGTATTCGGATGGTGTGTATCTGGAAAGTCAGGACTATTGGCGTCTGGCTGGTATTTTCGATGATGTATGGATGTACGCAAAATCAGATGTACATATCTTCGACTGGTATGCCACGACCGACCTGGACGAAAACTATGAGAACGCAAAGCTGAATGTGCAGGTTACGGTAAACAACCAATCGAAATCCGACAAGCAGAACTACAAGGTTAAAGCTTCGCTGTTTAATGCTGACAATGTATTGGTAAAAAATCTTACATCGAATGCAGTCCAAATCACGGCCGATCATAAGCAACAAATTCAAATCACTTCTGACATATCAAATCCCAAAAAGTGGACTGCTGAAACACCCAATCTTTATCGATTAACGCTGGAATTGATCAACAACGAAGGAAAAACTGAGGAAGTAATTTCCGGTCGCATTGGTTTTAAAGAGACTGAAATTCGCCATCAGGTTTACTATTTGAACGGCAAAGCCATCAAGCTGAATGGCATCAATTCACACATGCAACATCCCGATTTGGGGCATACCATGGACGAAGCCACCATTCGGAAAGATTTTGAACTATTAAAACAATTCAATATCAATTGTGTACGCATTTCACACTATCCACCTGTCTCACGCTATTTAGAACTGGCCGACGAATATGGATTATTTATTATTGACGAAGCAGGCGTTGAAGCACATGCCACTGAATATTTATGTAATAGAACCGAATGGGAACCCATGTACCGCGAGCGCGTTCGCAAAATGGTGTTGCGCGACCGGAATCATCCATCCATTCTGTTTTGGAGTGCCGGCAACGAAAGTGGCGAAGGAAGAAATATTTGTGCCGTCATTGATGAAGGTCGGAAATACGATTCTACACGTTATTGGATGTATGGCGGAAACGCTTTTTCGCATTCTTGCGAAGAAATTATCGGTCCACGTTACCCTTCACCTTTTGACCTCAAAAAACAGGTGGGGATGGTTCCTGAAAGTGTTGATTCGCGACCCTCTTTTATGGACGAGTACCTTTCTATGGCCGGAAATGCCGGTGGCGGACTGGACGAATATTGGGATGTGATTTACCAGTATCCGCGCATCATGGGCGGTGCAATCTGGGATTTCGTGAGTCCGGGTTTGCGCGAGCCGGTTCGCAAATTGACCGATGCTTCACCCAACAAGGTCTCAACCCACATCATGGGACGCGCCAAACTGGTTGCCGGTCACGATGGAAAAGGGATTGATCTGAATGGTCACGATCAGTGGGTGGAAGTATATCAGGATAAAAATATTGAAATCTCGGGTAATGAACTCACGGTTTCGTTTTGGATTTTCCCACGCGATTTGATGAAAACGGGTGGAATACTGCTTACCAAAGGAAACAATCAATTTGGCTTGCAGCAAAGTGCCAGCGCACTCGAGTTTTATATCTACACTTCGAAGAAAACTGTTGTCCGTGGTGAATTACCCAAAGATTGGGCACAAAAATGGCATCACGTAGCAGGTGTTTATGACGGGAAGTCAATATCACTATTTATCGACAACAAAAAGGTGGCAGAAGAGCCAGTCACCGGGAAAATTACCAATTTCCCTTTCCCGCTAAATGTGGGCAAAAATGCCGAGACACAGGGTCAGCATTTATCCAATTATTTGTGCGATGCCATCATCGACCAGGTCGGTATTTTCCCCAAAGCAATAGAAATCAATGATTTGTTCAATGCTACACCCGATTTGAAAAATCGTGCAGCTTTGTGGCTTGATTTTGAACAGGAACAAAAAGAAGGTGAATTTTTCAGCTACGGAATTGGCGCACGTACTTATGGAAGTATTTTCCCCGATCGCGTTCCGCAGCCTGAAATGTGGCAAATAAAGAAGACGGCTCAACCCATTTCTGTCAAGTGGAGCAATGCCGAAAAAATGGAAATTGAAGTGCATAACCGACACTTCTTTATCAATACGAATGCCTTTGAAGCACGTTGGAATTTGGAAGAAAATGGCATCTCCATTGCTTCGGGTCATTTGAAGGTGGATGTCGAACCGGAAGCAAAAAAAACCTACATCCTTCCTATTCAAAAGCCACAGTTAAAACCCGGTGCAACCTACTTGTTAACCGTTGGTTTCCATACGAAAGAAGCTGCTCAATGGGCACCAAAGGGTTTTGAATTGTGTTGGGATCAATTGGAAATGCCATGGATCGTTCCTGCCAATGAAAAATTGGTACAGCAACAGACCAGTCCTTTAAAAGTGACAGACAATGAACAACAATTGACTGTATCGGGCGTAAATTTCGATTATACCTTCAACAAAGCCAATGGACAATTGTACTCCATGAAATACATGGGTACAGAATTGCTGAAACA
>CAYYJF010000083.1:0-6249 GCA_964472175.1 uncultured Bacteroidales bacterium
GGTATCGAGCGCCCAAAGATAAAATACGAAAATGAAAAATTACCCGAATAACTTCATCCAAAGTCTTGGCATTGCTGCGATCATTATATTGGGTCTCCTGGTGTTCTCTCCGGTGTGTTTGATGCTATATGGCGTGTTTGGCAAAGAGGTGTCCGAACTTATTTACTACCTGTTGGCTGTTGGTGGTTCGTTCATCGTTATCAGTTTGATTAAAAGGAAAAGGACGGGAAAAAGCTCCTTTTACTGTTCGATCGAAAATAAGCGTATCATACCGGTGATCATTGTCATGACCATGCTTCTGTATTTTGGGTTGGTGAATCCAATTAGTTCCTGGATTCAATTCATTTTAGAGGGTAAGGCATCTGCTCTGAATACTGGAAATCAATATGGAGTGATTAAAATAATTCGATTGTTAACGATTACCCCAATTTTAGAAGAATGCATATTCAGCGGCATCCTTTTAGATGGATTGCTGAAAAAATATAGCCCTGTCAAAGCCATTTTGATCACAAGCCTACTTTTTGGTTTGGTTCACTTGAGTCCGACTCAATTCGTATCCGGATTCATCATGGGGGTGTTTACCGGCTGGATTTATTATAAAACGAAGAGTCTGGCATACGCTGTTTTCATTCATGTTGCAACAAACCTGACCTCTTTGTTGATGAGTCATTTCGGTATTTATCAAGCTGTGAATCACTATTTTTTACTCGAAAACGCCGGCAGTATGCTTATGGTATTGGCCATCGTTTTTGGCTCAGGACTCCTGGTTATGCTTGGTCTTTACTTCTTGAAAAAGGAATTTGACAAGAAAGAGACTGCCGACCAACTTTCTATCCCATAATGGCTTGCAAGTCCAATTTTATTCATATTTTTGCTGTACTAAAATCATTGGATGTTTATTCTCGTTTCGGATATTGTCAAGTAAATAATCATTGTCGTAAGTGACTTTGATTATCCCATTCGTGCTCAAGCAAATTCTTGCTTGGAGCTTTTTCATACACCTATCTCAAGTATTTAAAATGGGCAGATCACCAATCTGGGTTGGTATCTGGTAATTCATGCAGACACCATGTCACGAAACAAAATATTACATGAAAATCCGATGGAGTCGTTTTTTTGCGCTTCATGCGGGAAAGCGGTTTCTCCGGTCGCATTTGGAGGAAAACACCGAAATCACTGTCCACACTGCCTCTGTAGTGTACATGTAGACATTACTCCCGGCGATAGAAGATCTAGTTGCCGGGGTATGATGAAACCAATTGGTATTTACGTACAAGAAAACAAAGAGTGGTCGATCATTCATCGATGCACAAAGTGTCACACGATCCGGCTCAACAGAATTGCAGCCGACGACAACGAACTCCTTTTGCTGACGATGGCAGCAGAGCCATTGATGTCATTGCCATTTCCATCGAAAGCAATGGTTTCGACTTTGTATCAATTGAGTATGGAGAAAGGAGGCGAGGATGTGTACGAAGGCTAAGAAAACGGGTCGGGTTGTTGAAAAACAATACAACAGATATCAAGTGAAACTGGATTCGGGCATTGTAAATGCCTGCATAACAGGCAAGCACTTTCAGAAAGCGGAAAATCGTGGGGCTTATCCTTGTACTGGCGATTGGGTCGATGTTGTCGAAGAAAACGGACTCTTTCGTATTGAGAAAATGCATCCGAGGAAAACGCAAATAAGCAGAAAATCGGCAGGAACGGCCACCGAGGAGCAGGTGATTGCTGCCAATGTCGATGTTGTTGTCATCGTAATGGGTCTGGACGGTGGCAGAAACTACTCCGACCGATTGTTGGAAAGATTAACCACCGTTGCATGGAATAGTGGTGCAACACCATTGGTTGTATTGAATAAGGCAGACCTCAACGCCGATGCTGCGTTTTTTAGACTTCAGGCAGAAACCATTGCTCCCGGCGTGGATGTTCTAGTAACCAGTGTTGAAGATGGCACCGGCATTTCTACGCTCGAAAGCTATCTGTCAGAAGGAAAGGTGGGGGTATTTATTGGGCCGTCTGGTGTGGGAAAATCGACCCTTACCAATGCTTTGTTGAAAAAGGACATTCAAAAAACCAATGCGATCAGGCCAAAAGACAAACGTGGGCGCCATACCACTTCGACTTCGTTTATGTTTGAACTGGAAAGCGGTGGTTTTGTGATTGATTCGCCCGGTTTACGAGCAGTTCAGGCATGGGCAGAAGTGGAAGATGTTGATGATACTTTTAGCGAAATTGCTGACTTGGCTCAGCATTGTCGATTCAGCGATTGCAAACATGAAGGCGAACCCGGTTGCGCCGTCCAGGCCAATCTCGAAGCAGGCTTCATTACTCCTGAACGCTACGACAGCTATCTCCATCTAAAAAAAGAACTCAACTTTCTAAACAAACAACAATCAGAAAAAAAGGCCTTCATTACAAGGCAAGATGATAAGAAGTTTAGCAAAATGGTGAAAAGAGTGTTGAGAAATAAGCAAGATGAAGGCCGTTCCTTTTGATGGCTTTCATAGATGGGTCATTCAAAGTCATGTGTTTTTCATCCTTTTGTAAACAATTGTACATCATATGTTCACCCAATTAAAATAAAATGTATATTTGTGCGTGATGGCATCGGTAAGCGATGTGTCAAAAAAATCGTGGATGCGATTTGTTTTTGTATCATTGATTCATGAAAAACCAATAAATGGGGCGTTACCGAAAAGCCATATGAGTAGGATCACTAAGAAATTAAAAATATGTATTGTAGAAATTGTGGAAATGAAGTTTCTGAAAAAGCTGTGATGTGTGTTGCATGTGGTACTCCCCCAAAATCCGGAAACAAATATTGTTACAATTGTAAAGCCGAAACTTCTGCGGATGCTTCAATCTGCATGAAATGTGGTGTAAGTTTAAAAAATGATGATTGCGCAGATGGTGAAGGCAAAGATTGGTTAACAGCCCTTCTTCTATGTCTTTTTCTAGGATATCTAGGAATCCATCGATTCTATACAAAGCACATTGTAATTGGCGTTGTACAATTATTAACGATGGGCGGATGTGGTGTTTGGGCTCTTATTGATCTGATTCAAATTATCACGGAAAGTTATAAAGATGCAGATGGCCATAAATTGGTTAAAAAATAAGACTTTGACGAATAAAATAAAGCGCATTGGATTACTCTTATTTCCAATTGCTCTTTATTTAGTACCAGTAGATGAGCTAAATGGCAACCACACCATTTGTATTTTTAAAAATATGACCGGACATGAATGTTATGGATGTGGGATGACAAGGGCAATCTTATCAGCAATTCATTTTCGATTTGATGATGCATTCTCTTATAACCAATTCTCCATCATTGTTTTTCCATTGTTGGTATATCTTTGGATAAGATCAATCATGTTTCATTAAAGAAACACGCACATTAAAACCCTACAATCATGAATCTAAAACCCATTCTCGTCGTTTTTTGTCTGCTTTTGACCATCTGTACGCAAATCAATGCGCAGAAATTATTGGGGAAGTATTGTCATGAGAAGGACTATCTGGATTTCAAATCAGATAGCGTTGTGGCGTTTAAGTTAAAAAGTAGTTATGAAGGTACTGGAACTTATGAAATTTCTAATGGGACGATAAAAATCAATTTTTTGCAATTGCCTGAAAATAAGTCGGAAATTGAATTGGTTGGAAGCAGGAAATATTCAGACTCATTGACGGTTTATATTTATGATAAAGAATCTGGAAAACCATTTCGAAGTATGGCAAATATATTTGTACTAAGTAATCGTAGGTCTGTGGCTTATGGTATGTTAACTGGCGAGTATGTCCGATACCCAATGAATAAAATTGCAGAAGGAATGGAGATTGGTATATACTGTTTACCATTTTCCAAATTTTATTATCCCATCACAAATATGAATTCGGACATCATCATAAGATATGCACCAATAATCAATTCTGAAATCACAAAACAGTTTCTTGATAATGAAGGATTCGGTTTTAACATGAAAAGTAATGGCGATACGATATTCTTGCAACTACCACCAATCATTCCAAAGTCTGTTTTAACAAAAAGTGATAAATGGATGGAATTTATCAAAGAAAAAAACTAAAGCAGCCATTTAAGAGAAAGACATTAAAGTTTATATTGCTCTACCCAACCATCGATAAAAAATTAGCAAGTGTCGAGAGAAAAAATAGATGCATCTATTGGATTTTTAATGGAGCGGATTTTACCAAAAATAAAATCGTTTTTGCAACGTTTGTTATTTTGAATGAACCTTATAATCAATTTTAATGATCATAAACAACTTGATTTCCGAATTAAATACATGGGATTTGCTCGTGTTTATTCTTTTTGTTATGACCGCTCTTTTTGCCCTAGTGAACTATATCATTGTTTTAATCAAGGATAAAAATAGAGTCATTAAGGTTAAAGCAAGTCTGTATTACTTGATGCTTTTTGTGCTTGCCGGATTATTGGCATTGTCTAGGCTTTAATAGTTGATCTGTTACACCTTGAAACATGATAAGACTCGAGAAATTTGGGAAAGCAGATTATGATAGATTGATTCGTTGGGTTGATTCTGAAGCTTCGATGATCCAATTTAGCGGTCCGATTTTTAATTATCCATTGACACACGAACAACTTGATAAATATGTAAGTGCGGATAATAGACTTGTGTTTAGAGTTGTTCATTCTGATACCAACGAGATTATAGGTCACGCTGAATTAAATCAAATTGATCCCAAAAATAGCAATGCAAGAATTTGTCGCATCTTGATTGGTGACAAACAACATAGAAATTTGGGATTTGGTAAAGCGATCATCAAAGAGTTGATTCGGATTGGATTTGAAAATTTAAACTTGCATCGGCTGGATTTAGGCGTTTACGATTTCAATCAACAGGCAATCAGATGTTATTTGGATTGTGGATTTGAGATTGAAGGATTGTTCAAAGAAAGCACAAAAGTTGGTGAGGCGTATTGGTCGGCTTATAATATGAGTATCATAAACACGGATCAATAAACGACAGGCCGAAAAATCATCACTTTTCGAAATTATTATCCAAACCAACTCGATTTCCACAATATTAGCAGTTTTTTTAATTATTTTTGAAATAATAATGTCGTATGGGTGCCCCATAAACACCTATCGTCATGATTTGAGCCTACTTTTTTGTGGGGATACTCTGGATATAACCTTAAAGAAATAAAATAATAACATGAATAACTCATTCAAATGCGATACAAACACAGCGTTTTTATAATTTCAGGAGTGGCGACACTTCTAACGAGTGCTTTGCCTTTTTCCACTTCAATGGCACAGGAAAGCATCAGTGCTACTGGCGGCGAAGCTTCGGGCAGCGGTGGTTCGACAAGTTATACCATTGGACAAGCCGTGTATTCCATCAATACAGGTACAAACGGTACAGAGGCGCAGGGTGTGCAGCAGCCATTTGAAATTATGGTGCTGAAAACCACGGAAGAAGCCAACGACATTAGTCTTGCAATCTCGGCTTACCTCGCAACATCAGGCCAAATTGTATTGAGTGTGACCAAATTGGATGTTCTTAAGTATTCGTATCAGCTTTTTGATTTGAACGGAAAACTGTTGGAAAAGAAAAAACTTGAAGGCAATCCCACCAATATAGACATGCGTAATTATCCTGTTTCCGTGTACTTGGTAAGGATCTTTTTCGATGAAAAAGAGCTAAAAACATTTAAAGTGATCAAAAATAAATAAGACATTCATGAAAAGGATTTTGTCAATTATCGCAGCCGTATTGTTTGTGGCAAGTGTATTCGCTCAGGTGCCGGAAAGGATTAGTTATCAGGCCGTTGTTCGTAATACAAAAGGCCTGTTGATCATCAATACGCAAATTGGAATGGAAATAAACATTCGCCGGAGTACTCCAACCGGAACGATTGTTTATACAGAAACGCAAACACCGACAACCAATGCCAACGGTTTGGTGAGTATCGAAATTGGTACCGGATCAGAATTTAGCGCCATTCGGTGGGGCAATGATACGTACTTTATCGAAACAAAAACAGCCGTTGAACCTCCATTAACCGATTATACCATTACCGGTATCAGTAAGTTGTTGAGTGTGCCTTATGCGTTGCATGCAAAGACAGCGGACAGCATTACTGGTCCAATCACTGAAGCCGATCCCCTTTATACAGCAAGCCAAGCTTCGAACATTACAGCCGCCGATTTGGTCAAATTGAGCAATCTGTCGGGTGTCAACACCGGCGACCAGGATT
>CAYYJF010000084.1:0-3020 GCA_964472175.1 uncultured Bacteroidales bacterium
AGGTTCGTGCAATATCATTTTGAATGGAGCCGGTGAAGAATGCGGTGAATAATTGAGCAGCTCCATGAGCAAACAACGCGAATAACTTCAATTCTTCGCGTTGTTTTTTCATTTTATTATTTCTTTTGTGTTATCTTTGTGTATCTTTTACAGCCAAATTATGAATACACAATTGTACAAATACACCGACCGCATCAGGCATGCGGACAAATTAATCCGACAGGAATCGACGGGTACGCCGAAAGAATTTGCTCAAAAACTAAAAATCAGCGAAAGCTATCTGTACACGTTTTTGGATGAGTTGAAAACGATTGGTCTGCCGCTTAAATACAGCAAAAGGCGGCTGAGTTATGTGTACACGAAACCGGTTCGGATGGTCATTGATATCTTCATTGAAACCCCTGAAAGCCCGGCCACGCGTTAAATATTCAAAAAAAACAAAAAATATCGGCTTCACAGAAATCCGATATTGATTTTATTCGGTAATTTTGCAAACATTGTTAGGTATTTTAACATTGTTAGGTAATGGGTTCTCAAGAAAGGAAGTTAAGGGAAAAAGAGGCTTTGAAACAGTCCATGTTGTCGGCTGCAATCAATATTGCCAAAAGCGAGGGATGGCAAGCCGTTACCATCCGAAAAATTGCAGATGCGATAGACTACTCTGCACCCATTGTGTACGAACACTTCACCAACAAAGAAGATTTGATTGCTGAGATCATTCATCAGGGATACAAGCAAATGCTTGGATCCTTTCGTGAAGTTGTGATTCAAAACATGACTCCGGACGAACTATTGTTGGAGATATCGCTGAAACACTGGGATTTTGCCATGGAAAACAAGGTGTTGTTTCAGTTGATGTTCAGCCTTGAAAGGGAACACCCCAGGGACGATTTCATGAATGTCTTGACAACCATTCGCAATACATTTGCCAAGACAACCCAAAAGGAAGGTCAAGAGTTGGATTCCATTATATTCAACTGGGTATGTCTGATGAGCGGCACCATAACCACATTGATGCTGATAGAAGAAAAAAAACAAAAGCCTCCACACGAGCTCAACATCTCACCCAAAGAACTGTATCGTTCATTCATTCTCCGCTTTCTAAAAAGCATTCACGACTAATTCATACATTAAATATTTCATACTAATGAATCGAAAACCCATTTTATCTGTACTGCTGTCGCTCGCTATTTTTCCGGTTTTGGCACAAGGATATTCGCTCAATGAATGCATTGATTATGCGTCAAAATCGCATGGATCGATAGTCAATGCCAACCGAGATCTGGAAATTGCCGACAGGAAAATCAAAGAGACCGTTGGCGGAATGCTGCCTCAAATTGATGGTTCCAGTCAATATACCGACAATTTAAAATTGCAGACCACCATGGTTGATGGTGCCATGTTTGGTGCTCCCGGCACGATGAAGGCACTCACTTTTGGGACCAAACACAATTTTGGCGCGTCTGTTCAGCTCAGCCAAAAACTGTTTGACCCGACTTTCGGCATTGGATTGAAAGCTGCCAAAGTCAGTTTGGATCAATCTCAAACACAGCTTCAACTCACCAAAGAACAGATTGCCTACAACATCAGCGTCTGCTATTTTCAAACGCTGGTGATTGACAAACAACGCAAAACGTTGCAATCGACGCTGAAAACTTCAAAAAAGCAGCTGGAAACGACACAGTTGAAATTTGAAACCGGCACAGGCAAAGAGATTGACGTGGACAAAATCCGGGTTGGCTATAACAATTTGATTTCTCAATTGGAACAAGTGGAGTTGAGCTATACCCAATCGCTCAACAATTTGAAATATTATATGGGCATGCCGGTTGAAAATACGATTTCATTAACGGACACCACTTTAATAACATCCTTTCAACCGCTTGACAAGAAAAATGAATTGTTTGATCCTGAAAAAAGAAGTGACTTTCAACTGCAAAAAATTGCCATCGAGGCCAATGAGTTGGACAAAAAAAGAAATCAGGTGATGTATTTGCCGACTTTGAGCGCTTCCTTATCGTATGGGGTGTCGGCACAAAGAAAGACCTTCAATTATTTTGAGAAAAACCAAAACTGGCCGGATTATTCGGCTTTGGTTTTCAGCCTGAGGGTTCCCATCTTTGACGGCTTGCAAAAGCATCAACGCATCCAACAATCGAAGCTAAACATTGAAAAGGCCAAAACCAAGCTCGATCAAACCAAGCAGGCCATCCAACTGGAGCAATCCAATTACGAAAACCAATATCAGACAGCCATCAACAACATTCAGAACGAAAAAAGCAACATGGAACTGGCACAGAAAGTGTATCAGAAAACTTTGCTTTCGTACGAACAAGGTATGGTTTCAGCCTTTGAACTGATACAGTCTGAAAACTCTTGGAATGAGAGTCTGAACAATTATTACGCCAAATTACTCAACGCCTATATTGCCAAAATCAATCTGGAACAATCGAAAGGCAATTTAATCAACTACATTTCAAATAAATAATTTCGAAAACAATGAAAAAACGAATAACTTCTATATTGATTGTTCTTGCCATCGTTGCCGGTGCCGGATTTCTGTTGAATAAAAGCCATCAAAAAATCAACCAAGGGAAAAAGAACCTGATATCCTCCGACATCATTGTGAACGTTGAGCCGGTGGGAGAAACATCGACTTCGACCAGTATGAAACTGACTGGTACCATGACGCCTTATACCGATTTGGTGGTTTCCGCACAAGCAGCCGGACAAATCACTTCCCTTGCTGCAGAACTTGGACAAACCAAGTCAAAGGGCAGCGTGATTGCCACCATCGACAATCAATTAAAAATTTATGCAGTCGAAACAGCCGAACTCAATGTTGAAAAACAAAAAAGAGATTTGAAACGTTTTGAGGAGCTTTTCAAAGGTGGAGCCATCACCCAACAACAATTGGATGATTCCAAAATGGCCTATACCAATGCGCAAATTCAATGGAAACAAGCCAAAAAGCAATTGGCAGATGCCACCATTACGGCTCCTTTCAGTGGCATTGTCAC
>CAYYJF010000084.1:3120-5940 GCA_964472175.1 uncultured Bacteroidales bacterium
GGTCAAATCAATTTGATTGACGGTATGGAAGTAAAAAAGGTAAACAACAAGTAATCAGCACCCTATGTCCATAACAGAAATATCCATTAAACGACCGACTCTGGTTGTCGTCGTTTTTGCCATCCTTTCCATTGCGGGAATACTGTCGTACACCAAACTGAAATACGATTTATTGCCCAAAATTGATGTGCCCATTGTCAGTGTGATGACGGTTTACCCTGGTGCTTCGGCAGCAGATGTTGAAAGTTCTGTCACCAAAAAGCTGGAGGATGCCTTGTCTTCACTCGAAAATGTGGACAACATGACAGCAACATCCCAAGAAGGTGTTTCCGCCATTGTCATCACGTTGAATGCAGGAACCGACATCGACAAATCCCTGCAAGATGCGCAAAGAAAGGTCAATTCCGTGATTTTAACGTTGCCCGCCAATGCAAAATCGCCCAGTTTGATGAAGTTCTCGACCGAAGACATACCCGTGCTTCAAATGGGGGTCACAGCCACCATCCCACAAACAGAACTGTATCAGTTGACGAAAGACCAAATCAAATCGCAAATTTCAAAAGTCGATGGGGTTGGTCAGGTGACCCTGGTCGGTGGCTCCGAAAGAGAAATCCGCATCAATGTGAACAAACAAAAACTGGAAGGCTACAAATTGACCATGGCCGCTGTTTATGCAGCTATGGGAAATGCCAACCTGGAGTTGCCTACTGGAAAAGTGTCCAACAACAACAGTGAATATACGGTGAGACTGGGCGGAAAAATTGCCTCTTTGGAAGAATTGAAAGACATCACCGTTTACCGAACAGCAACGGGAAGCCTTGTTAAATTGAGCGATGTGGCCGATGTGTATGATGGAACGGCTGAAGTGAAAACCATCAACCGCATCAACAATGAGAATTCGATCGGGATCATCATTCAGAAACAAACAGATGCCAACACGGTGGATGTTTGCGAAAAAGTGAAGGAGGAATTGGGCAACATTGAAAAGACATACGCATCCAGCCATGTCAAGTTCAACATTTCCTCTGACAGCTCCGTCCACACGCTGGAGTCGGCAAATGCCGTCGTGAAAGACTTGCTCTTGGCCATCATCCTGGTTGCTGTGGTCATGTTCTTCTTTTTACACAGTGCCAGAAGCTCCCTCATTGTCTTGGTTTCTATTCCTGCATCCATCATTTCGGTGTTTGCGGCCATGTATATTTTCGACTTTTCACTGAATATGATGACCCTTTTGGCCTTATCACTGGTCATTGGTATTTTGGTGGATGATTCCATTGTGGTGTTGGAAAATATACACCGGCACATGGATATGGGGAAAAACAGAAAAAAAGCAGCCGTTGAAGGGCGTTCTGAAATTGGTTTCACGGCTGTGGCCATCACCCTGGTCGATGTGGTGGTCTTTGTTCCCATGGCCTTGGTAACAGGAATGATTGGAAACATGCTGCGGGAATTTTCACTGGTCATCGTGTTTTCAACACTGATGAGTTTGTTTGTATCCTTCACCATTACCCCACTGTTGGCCGCAACGTTCAGCAAAAAAGAGCATTTCACCCGCAACACCTTTATGGGCCGGTTGGCTTTGGATTTTGAAAGCTTATTCAATAAAATCATTGCCATATATGAACGGATTCTGACATGGAGTTTGGGTCACAGAAAAGCCATTTACGGCATTGCTGCAACCTTGCTTATTGGTTCCATTTCATTGGTTCCGCTTGGTTTCATCGGTTTTGAGTTTATGCCTTCAGGTGACAAGGGTGAATTGTCGGTCAAATTGGAAACAGACCAGCAAAACAGCTTGTACCAAACAAACTTGCTGACCCAAAAGGTAGAAAAAATGCTGTTTGACAACCCCGATGTGGTCAAGGTGGCAACCCGTGTTGGGTATTCTTCCTCCGGCATGTCCGGCAGCAATGAAGCCAACAAGAGTGAAATCAACGTCAAGCTTGTCGATAAAAAAGAGCGCACTTTGAATACCGTGGAATATGCGGCAAAAATACAGAATGAGATCATGACCATTCCGGGCATCCGGGCGACAGTTTCTTCGGCCAGCACGAATGGGATGAACACGGATGCGCCCATTCAGGTGTTGCTGCGTGGCAACAACATGAACGAATTGTACGCAAGTGCAGACAGCGTCATCCGTTTGATCAAGCAAGTACCGGGCACCATCAATGTCAAACTGTCTGTTGAAAAGAGCAAACCGGAAATGCGCATCGTGTTGGACAGAACCAAGATGGCACAATTGGGATTGTCGGTATATGAGGTAGCCAACACCTTGAGACTGGGTTATGCAGGAAGTACGGATTTGAAATTTTCGGAAAAATCGGAGGAATATGACATCAACCTGCAGTTTGACGAACTCAACCGGAGAAGCATTGATGACGTTCAATCGTTGAGTTTCACCAACAACAAAGGTCAAAACATTGAATTGCTGAGCTTTGCCCGCGTGGAACAAACCCTGGGGCCATCCCGATTGGAACGTTACGACCGCATTTCAAGTTTGACGGTGAAGGCCGGCGTGGTGGGAAGACCGACCGGAACAGTGGGTTCAGAAATTCAGGAAGCAATTGAAACCAACATGCACAACCCCAATGTGGAATTTAAATACCTGGGGCAGATGAAACAACAGGCTGATGCTTTCAGTAGTCTTGGAATTGCCATTCTGTTGGCATTGGTTTTGGTGTATTTGGTCATGGTGGCCTTGTACAATTCCTACCTGTATCCGTTTGTGGTGCTCTTCTCCATTCCGATGGCCGTGATTGGTGCCTTCCTCGCACTTGGGTTGACCGGAAATCTGATGAACTTCTTCGCCATGATTGG
>CAYYJF010000085.1:0-5785 GCA_964472175.1 uncultured Bacteroidales bacterium
GCTCCTCGGTTTCGTTTAAACGGATCGTGTCGTCGACTTCGTGCGGTCGCAGAAAAGCCGTTTGCGGAATGTGGTTGATTGCAGCAAAGGCCTCACGCGTCATCACCTCATTTTCAGGCAAATTCAACAAAGACTGAACCAATGCCGTAAGCGGTTGTTCACCCATGCCATACACCAGCAAATCGGCATCACTGTCAATCAAAATGCTCGGTTTCAACGAGTCCGACCAATAATCGTAGTGGGTCAAACGGCGCATGGAAGCCTCAATGCCACCAAGCACAATGGGCGTATCTGGAAACAGCTCCCTTAAAATTGTGGCATAGACCACCGAAGCATAATCGGGTCGGCCACCGGCTTTTCCATCGGCCGTGTAGGCATCGTCCGAGCGCAATCTTTTGCCGGCCGTGTAGTGGTTGACCATGGAATCCATATTGCCGGCAGTGACACCAAAAAACAGGCGGGGACGGCCAAATTTGGTAAAATCACGGTGGTCACCCCGCCAGTCGGGTTGCGGCACAATGGCCACTTTCAAACCCAACGATTCCAGCAGGCGACCTACCAAAGCAGCGCCAAAAGAGGGGTGGTCCACATAGGCATCGCCCGTGAATAAAACCACATCCACATCCGACCAACCCTTCAAAAGCATTTCTTTCTTGGTGGTGGGTAAAAAATCGGTCAATTGGTATTGCTGCATGTTCTATTATTCTAAATCGACCACCGTAATGCCAGCACCACCAAATTGGATGTGTTCGTCCGCATAGTGCGATACACCGGGCACGGTAGCCAAATATTGTCTGATTAATTGCCTTAAAACACCGGTACCGGTGCCGTGTAAAATGCGCACCCGCCCAACGCCTGTCATGATGGCATCGTCCAAAAAATACATCACCGTTTGAAGGGCTTCATCCCCACGCTGCCCCCGCACATCCAAATCCTGTTTGAAACGCAACTTCTTTTCCCGAATCTCGTCGGAAGAGCGCTTTCCAAGGGTGGTGTAGGGGTTTTCAATCGATATTTTCTTCAGTTTCCCGTGTTCCAGTTTGCTCAATTCAACCGTCGATTTGATCATGCCAAAAGCCACCACCGCTTTTTTGCCCTTGATCTCCATAATGGTCCCCACCGCTTCCTGACCTTTCAATTTCACGGTCGAACCAACCTCCGGCTTCTTCCCTTCACCCACATTGGAATGAACTGATTTAGAAGGCTTTGGTTGAACCTTTGGTTTCTCGGGTTTGACAGTTTCTTCAAAATCCTTCAATTCCTTTCGAAGCAATTTGGTTTGCTCCTTTTCGGCTTGAGATTGTCTGATGCCCCGAATGGTGTTCTCGATGGTCGCATTCGAAGCCTGAATCAAACGGAGCGCTTCGGCTTTGGCTTCAGCAATGATCTCCTTCTGCTTTTTGCCCACAGTAGCCACTTCCGATTCGTATTGCGCCGTCAATTCGTTCAGCTTTTTCTCCTGAATGCGGATCGATTGGCGTTTGTTTTCCCAGTAACGCTTGTCCCGCACAATGTCCTGCAGGAATTTGTCCATGTCAATATACTCAGAACCAACCAATTCCGATGCTTCCGCAATCACATCCTCCGGCAAACCAATTTTTCTGGCAATTTCCACCGCAAACGAACTGCCCGGATGTCCTGTTTCCAGCATAAAGAGGGGACGCATCTCGTGCCTGTCGTACAACATGGCACCATTCATCAAGCCCTCGTGTTCATCGGCAAAATGCTTTAAATTGCCATAGTGGGTGGTGATGATGCCCAACGCACCCGATTTGTTGAAGCGATCCAGACAAGCCTGGGCTATGGCACCCCCAATTTTGGGCTCTGTACCCGATCCGAATTCATCAATCAACAACAAAGATTTCTCTGTCGAATTTCTCAGAAAATGCTTCATATTCAACAGATGCGAACTGTAGGTACTCAAATCATTTTCAATCGATTGCTCATCGCCGATGTCAATAAACAGGCGCTCGAACAAGCCTACATGCGAACTGTCGTGCAAAGGAATCATCAATCCACATTGCACCATATATTGCAACAATCCCACCGTTTTCAAACACACCGATTTACCACCGGCATTGGGGCCCGAAATAATTAAAATGCGGTATTTGTTGTCCAAAGTCAACGAAAGTGGCACCACTTCCTTATGCTGTTTGCGCAAAGATAGCATCAGCAAAGGATGTCTGGCCTTGCTCCAATCCAAACCAGGTTCACGTTCCAAAATGGGACGAATGGCATTCAATTCCAGCGCCAGCTTGGCTTTGGCACGGGCGAAATCGATTTCGGCCAGCAGTTGAAACGACTGGGTCATTTCCACAGCATACGGCCTCACTGAATCGGCAAAAACCGTCAAAATGCGGATAATCTCGCGTCTTTCCTCGTTTTCCAACTCCCGAATGCGGTTGTTGGCTTCGACCAATTCTTCAGGTTCAATAAACACCGTTTTGCCTGAAGCCGACTCATCGTGGACAATGCCCCGCAGTTTTCGCTTGTACATGGGCGAAATGGGTATGACCAACCTGCCTTCGCGAATGCCGGGCGTGGCATCTTTTTCCACCAAACCATCTTGCTGGGCTTGTCTCAGGATGGTTGCCATACGTTTGGACAAACCACTCGAAGTGCGAAACAACTCCTTTCTAATTTCAGCCAAATTGGGTGAAGCCGAATCGAGTATTTTACCGAATTTCGATAAGATGCGGTCAATGTTTTTCACCACATCGGGGTAAACGGCCGTATGTTTGGCCAATTCCGACAATCTGGGGTAGGGGTTTTGATCCGGATCGTCCGACATAAAGAACTGCACCACCCGAAGCATGCTATCCAAAGAACGCTTCAAGTCGAACAATTCGGCTTCATCCAGCCAAGTCCCTTCAATGCGCAAACGGCTCAACGAAGGGCGAATATCCAAATACGTCACTTCGGGAAAGTTCTGCTCCCCTTGTAAAATGCGCAAAAACTCAGCACCTCTGTCAAGCTGCTCAACCACAGCATCATAGTCGGTGAGAAAGGACATATCATCCACCTTCTCACCGCCCAAATCTCCGGCACAATGCTTTTTCAGCAACAAACGAATTTGGTCAAAACCGATTTTAAGTTCGAAGTTCTCCGGATAAAGCATTGTCTTTATTTAAAAAATCAGGAAAATAGTAGAATCAGTATTTGCGCCGACAACACCCTGAGAAACATGGTCAACGGATACACCGTCGAGTAGGCAATACCCGGTCGGTCACTGTTGGTGCTTTCATTGGCATAAGCCAAAGCAGGAGGGTCGGTGGTCGAACCGGCCAACAAACCGGCAAGTTCAAAGAAGTCCATCTTCAGCAAGCCCCTGCCAATCGATCCAATAATCAGAATGGGAATCATCGTGATGGCGACACCCATGGCAATCCATTCCAAACCCTGAGCGGTGAACACCGTATCGGCAAATTTTTCGCCACTGGCCAGGCCAACACTGGCCAAAAACATGGTAATACCCACTTCTCTGAGCATCAGATTGGCACTCATGGTGGAATAGGTATTCAAATGCAATTTGGCGCCAAAGCGACCAATCAAAATGGCCACAATCAAGCCACCGCCGGCAAGACCCAATTTAACAGGTTGGGGTATGCCGGGAAATACAATGGGAATACTGCCCAACAACACGCCCAGTCCTATGCCCAGGAACAAAGTACCGATGGCCGGATGATCCAGTTTTTTGAGGGAATTGCCCAATATTTTTTCAACATTCTGAACCGCATTTTCAGGACCAACCACCATCACACGGTCACCCAATTGAAGCACCACCGAAGAATGCGCCAAAAAGTCAACCCCGGCTCTGTTGATGCGGGTAATGTTGATGTTGTAACTTTTTCTAAGCAACAATGAACCAAGGGTTTTGCCATTCACGGCATCTTTGGTCACCACAATGCGTCTGGAAACCAGGTTGCCGCTGTTTTGATTCCAATCCATTTCAACTTCTTCACCAAGAAATACACGAATGCTTTCTTTGTCAATCAATTCAGAAGCCACATAAACGATGTCACCTTTGTTAATGAGGGTTTCTTTGTTGCACAAGAATATTTCACCCGTCGGTTTACAAACACGTGTAATGATGAAATGTCTGTTGATATCTGCCAGAATTTGTTGGATGGTACGATTTTCAATCGAAGGATTCAAAATGCGAACACTCATCAACGTAAAACTGCTGCTTTCCTGGTTTTTTTCTTCAACCCGAATGCGTTCTTTCTCCATTTTTACTTTAAAAAAGAAACGAATCAACAAAGTAGCCGAGATAATACCCACAACACCAAGAGGATAGGCAGCAGCATAACCCAGAGCAATGTTGGGATCGGTCGTGTTGTACATCTGGTGATAAGCTTCCTGCGCAGCACCCAAACCAGGGGTATTCGTAATGGCACCCGACAAAATACCAACAATGGTTGGCATCGGAACATCGTTTACGAAATGAAACACTAGGGCCATACTGACCCCCAAAACCACAATACCGGTAGCTAATAAGTTGAGTTTCAACCCATCCTTTCTGAATGAAGAGAAAAAACCCGGCCCTACTTGCAAACCAATACTAAATACAAACAAAATCAAGCCGAACTCTTTGGTAAAATGCAGCGTATGTTCATCTACATTCATGCCAAAATGACTCACCAAAATGCCCACAAAGAGCACCCAGGTAATTCCCAAAGAAATACCACCGATTTTTACTTTACCTAACAGGTAACCAATAGAAATAACCAAACCAAACAATACAATGGTATGAGCCACCGATTGTTCCGTGAACAAACTTACAAACCAGTCCATAATGTGTTTAAAATTAGCCTAATACCTCCAATATGTACCCAATCCCACGAACCGTCTTTATGGTGATGTTCGGATCGTCCGACAGATACTTCCTAAGATTATGCAAAAATACATCAAGACTTTGATTATTCATAAATTTATTTCCTCCCCAGACCACTTCTGCGATTTTTTCTTTCGTCACAAGGGTACTTTTGTTGCGAATGAGCAATTCCAACAACAACGTTTCCGTCACAGAAAGTTCGGAACGCTTGAATGGCGTCTCCAAAATTTGTGTTTTGAGGTTGAATTTCATCTTGCCGAAAAGCAAAACAGAGGGATCAACAGGTGCCTGTTGTTCCGTTGGTTCGGCCACAGGTTTGCTTTGCTGGTTGATGCGGCGCATCAGCCCCTGAATATACGCATCGAGTTCGGCCGGTAAAAATGGTTTTTTGATATAGTTGTCAATGCCAAGGCTATAGGCTTCGACCACCGTTTTTCCGGCAGAAACACCGGTTTCAAGAATGACAGGAATGTTCGCGTTTCTTTCTCGAATCTTTTTGACCAATTCCAAACCGGTCATACCGGGCATTTCCAAATCGGACACCAGAATATCAGGGCAAAACGAATCAAATACATCCAATGCTTCCTGAGGATGAACGCACCATATAATGTTGTAATCACCGATCATTTCCAGGCCATCTTTGATCATAAAGCCCAGTATTTCATCATCCTCTACCAACAACAATTTTACCATAGAACACCTTATTATATAAAGGAATATTTATTGGGGCAAATGTATGAAAAATTCGCTTCCTATTCCAACTGTACTTTCCACCCTGATTTTTCCCTTATGGGCTTTGACCACTTTGTTCACATAATTCAGACCAATGCCAAAGCCGTCAATGCCTTTGCGTTTCACTGCGCTGCCACGTTCAAAATTGTCAAACACATGCTTCAATTCATTTTCCGGAATGCCGAAACCATTGTCCCTGACACGAATTTCCAGATTTTT
>CAYYJF010000086.1:0-5714 GCA_964472175.1 uncultured Bacteroidales bacterium
ACTTTTGTAGCCTTCTTTGGCTCTTCTGTCCGGTGGCCAGCCCAAACTGTCGCGAAAATAGGCAAAATCGGTATCCATGCGTTGCAGCATGGCCAAAACAGCGGCACTGTCCACCAGCGACCTTTTATTCGGCCCCCATTTGAAGGTCCACCATTCGGACTGAATGCTTCCCACAACACCGGAACAATCGTCTAAATCACGAAGCGGTTTTGAGATGTTGGGATATTCGTCTTTGAAGTTGTAGTGGATGGTTGGGTTGTAAGGTGCCCAGGTAAAGGCCTGAATGCTTGAACATGGATTCAAGATCAAGAGTATGACAAGACTCAGAAAAATGGATTTTGTGTGTATCATTTCGAGGTTGGTCCGTTATTTCGAGGAGGTTCCGTTTTTATTAGCTGTTGCGGGTTTCAAATGAAAATCGGTTAAGGTTGTCTGGCCTGCTTTGATTTCAATCGTTGCAGTATCTGTCTTAAGGTTTTGCTCATCGCTCACTTCAAGAAAGTATGTTCCGGGTTCCAAATCTTCAAAATAGTAAAAACCGTTTTTTTGTGTGTCTGTCGTATAGGTTTTGCCCCCTGGTTCCAGTTTGACGACCGCATTTTCTATGGGTTGGTATATATCGGTCGCATTTTTGGGTATTTTCCAGGTCGCTTTTTTGTTTTGGTTTCGAATGATGCCGGCTGCAATGCCGTTGGATGCTTTTTCGATTTCATAATAAACTTTCATGGCGCGAAAAATAGCCCAGGCTTCATGTCTGAGAAATTCCGGGTTTTTCAAACGCCAGGATTCTGGCACGTAATCGTGAAATGATCCTTCGGTGAGCATGCCGGGAATGGTCAGATTTCTCAGTACACCCAAACCTTGTTTGCCCCAATCGGTATAGAAAGACCAGTCGCCCTTGGTGTAAGGTTCCGGATGGGTCCAATGGTTCCCGTTTTTATACAGTTCATGCCAAACGATTTGTGACAATTCTTTGGCTCCTTCAAAAACAGGCTTGTCGTCATAACCTCTGTATAGCACCATGGGTCGGTTCACTTGTCCATTGCCCCCGTTGCTGTGAATGGAAATGAATAGATCTGCATTGGAGGCGTTGGCCATTTCGTCGATGACATTAAAATCCAAATCGTCCTCCGTTCTGTTTTCTGTTCTGGATAAAAATACCGTTGCTTTCTCACTTTCCAGCAATTCCTGAAGCGCAAAGGCCTTGAATAAATTGCCTTCAGACTCCCAAAAATCGGTGGTTTCCATGTGTCTGTCGTCTGCATCGTATCCGCCGTGACCAGGGTTGATGAAAACACGAACCCCTTTCAACCGGTTTTTGTTTTCGGCTTGGATGGTGGCGGAAAAACAGATGAAGCACAATAAAACCTGTATGACAATCCGTTTATTCATCTGATTTTGAGTGTGCAAATATGAAAACTCCCGTCCGATAACTGGTATGCGATGCCTTTGCCGTTTGAAAAAGGAAAGGGATTGCGTTCGTTGACGTTGGCCGTGTTGGTCACAACCATTTTCTTCTTGGTTTGAACGGAATAGGCAACAATGTCGGTGGCTGTACTTTTGGCCGTCCCATTGTGCGGGCCTATACCGATGATGAGGTCTTTTTTCAACCACGAAGGGTTTAACAGATTTCCTGCCTCCAACAGAATTTTTCCGTTCAAATCACAAACGAAGGCGCCTTCACCCACATAATAATACAAGATTTTCTTTTTGTCGGGCGACATGGAAACCCAAATGTACGACCCTTCTCCGTTTGGAAGCAGTGTTTTTTTGTAGCCTTTGATCCAAAGGGTGGGTTGCAAATCTTCCGATAAAACAAAGGTATAATCTTCCGGATCGGTGCTCATCCACCAGATAAATTCATCGCTTTTTAATTTTCCGTCAAGGGTGTAAGCCATTTCATTTCCCAACACATAGGGAACCGAAACAACGCGCTCATTATCAACCACAACGGTGGTTTCATTTTTCTTGAGTTTCACTTTGTTGATGCTGGATAACCTGGTTTTTTCTATATAGTTGTCCCATCTGTAAACCAAAAACTTTCCCCTTTTTGAAAATGCAGGCCGATAACCAGAACCTGGCAATGCTGTGATGGTTTGCAAGCGACCCGTTTTTAATTCGAACACATACAATCCCTGGGAATGGGCTTTGGTGAGCAACAACGATTTTCTGTTTGGGGAAATGCCTGATAGTTGATATTCGCCAGTGAGAATTCCTTTAACGGGTTTATTTTCAATTATTTGTATTTTTTGAGAATAAACCGATGGCAGGAGGAATAGTATATAAACGTAGAAAAGAATGGATTTCTTCATATCATAGGCAAAAATATAAAATGAGACTCAATATAGAAAGAAACGGATGTGGTCATTTTTAATTTTTTTTGGCGGTATTGATAACCTGTTCGGCAGAGATTAAACCTTATAGAAGGATTCAAATCATATTGCGGGGTTATTAAAAACAATGTATATTTGTGCATTGTGTTTAGACCTAAATACTTAACTCTTATACTTATGAAATTCACAAAAAAATGGCATGTTTTAAGTACATGCAGTGGTGTTGTTCTTTTCTTATTGCTTTCGATCAATGCAAATGCCCAAAACAAGCTTTATGCGGATGAATTTCCCATGCAAGATGTGGTCTTGCTTGATGGGCCGTTTAAACATGCGCGCGATTTAAATTTGCAGGTGTTGCTCAAATATGATGTGGACAGAATGATGGCGCCATATCGTAAAGAAGCCGGCCTGGAGGTAAAAGCCAAACCCTATCCCAACTGGGATGGTTTGGATGGACATATTGCCGGTCATTATTTGACAGCAATGGCCCATAATTATGCTTCATTGGGTGATTTGGAATGCAAGAAACGGATGGAGTACATGCTTTCCGAATTGGAAGAATGTGCTGCGGCCAATATCAAAAACCATCCCGAATGGGGGGTGGGTTATGTTGGTGGATTTCCCAACAGTGATAAATTGTGGTCGGCCTTTAAAAAAGGATCGTTTGGTGTCTACAATTCCGCATGGGCACCCTTTTACAACTTGCACAAAATGTATGCCGGTTTGCGTGATGCCTGGCTTTATTGCGGTTATGAAAATGCCAAACAGCTTTTCTTGAAATTCTGTGATTGGGGCATTTCCGTTACTTCCAACCTTTCAGACAGCCAAATGCAATCCATTTTAAATATGGAACATGGCGGCATCAATGAAATGTTTGCAGATGCCTATCAAATCACCAATGATGAGAAATATTTGAAAGCTGCCATTCGGTATTCGCACAACATGTTGTTGGATCCCATGTCACAGAAAAAGGACAATCTGGACAACAAACATGCCAATACTCAGATCCCGAAAGTGATTGGATTTGAGCGTATTGCCGAATTGACACACGACAATAAATTTGCCACTGCAGGAAAATATTTTTGGGAAACAGTGACCCAAAACCGTACCCTGGCTTTTGGTGGCAACAGCAGAAGGGAACATTTTCCCAGTGTTCAGGCTTGTGTCGATTACCTGAACGATGCCGATGGACCTGAATCGTGCAATACCTACAACATGTTGAAATTAACCAAAGATTTGTTCCGGGTATATTCTGATGCTTCTTTGGTCGATTATTATGAACGTGCACTTTACAACCATATTTTGTCGACGCAACATCCTGTACATGGTGGATATGTCTATTTTACGACAGCCAGACCAAGGCATTACAGAATATATTCTGCTCCCAACGAAGCCATGTGGTGCTGTGTGGGATCGGGCATGGAAAACCATGGCAAATACAATCAATTCATCTATACCCATCAAAAGGATTCCTTGTTCCTGAATTTGTTTATTGCATCAACTTTGAATTGGAAAGAGAAAAAAATCGCCATCAAACAGGAAACCAATTTTCCTTATTCTGAAGAAACGAAACTTACTGTTACAAATGGCAAGGCGAAGTTCAAACTCATGGTCCGTTTTCCAAATTGGGTCAGCAAGGGCGCGTTTGAAATTTATGTAAACGGAAAACGACAAAAAATCACAGCCGAACCCTCTTCTTTTGTCTGTATTGACAGGAAGTGGAAGAAAGGCGATGTGGTTGAAATAAAATTGCCCATGCATCATTCGATTGAAAAATTGCCCAATGTGCTTCATTACATTGCCTTCATGCACGGACCCATTTTGTTGAGTGCCAAAACAGAAAGCAGCGATGTGAGACGCTGGATTGCAGATGACAGCCGTTTCGGACAGTATCCCGGAGGTGCCAAATTGCCTTTGAACCAAGCGCCCATCTTGATCGACGACAACTTCAACAATTTAGATGGTAAATTGGTCCCAGTTAAAGGCAAACCCTTGCATTTTACCTTGAATATTCCCATGATGAATGTCGATAAGCCGCTGGAATTGGAGCCATTCTTCGGCATCCACGATTCAAGGTATATGATGTACTGGATGTCTTTGTCGAAAGCCGATCATCGGGCTTATGTGGATTCCATCACGGTTTTGGAAAATGAAAAGATGGAACTTCAAAAAAGAACACTCGATTTTGTCGCGCCGGGCGAGCAGCAACCAGAAACGGATCATCAGATGGAAAGTCAAAACGCAAACAAAGGAGACTTCCAGAATGAATTCTATCGTGAAGTCAGAAATCAGGGATTCTTTAGTTATAAAATGAAATCAAACGCCTCGTCGGATTTGAACCTGATGGTTCGTTATTGGGGCGCAGAAATGGGCAACAGGCAGTTTGAGATTTATATCAACGACAAACTGCTGGTGACGGAAAAAATTTCCAACAAATGGAATAAAAATCAATTTTTCAACGTGGAATACCCCATTCCAAATGAATGGTTGAGCGGACAAGAATACGTACGTGTGAAATTTCAGGCTGTAACAGGCAACGTGGCTGGTAAAGTATTCTATGTGAGATTGGTTCGAAAAAAATAGTAGAATGAACAATCTTAATTCAACTATCATAATGAACAAATACGGATTAAAAAAGACCTTCTTTGGTGTTTTAACAATGCTGTTGGTCGCAACATCCAGTTTTCAGGCAATGGCGCAAAAGCCCATTTATCTGAACACGGCTTACTCCTTTAAAGAACGGGCTGCTGATTTGGTTTCCCGCATGACTTTGGAAGAAAAGCAAAGTCAATTGGGAAATACCATGGCGCCCATCCCTCGTTTGGGTGTCAACAAATACGATGTTTGGGGCGAAGCCTTGCATGGTGTTGTCGGTCGTAACAACAACAGTGGAATGACTGCCACTTCTTTTCCCAATAGTGTGGCCGTCGGTTGTACCTGGGATCCTGAATTGATCAAACGTGAAACGAAAGTGGTCGCCGATGAAGCCAGAGGTTTCAACCACGATTTAATTTTCACTTTAACCTATTGGTCGCCTGTTGTAGAACCAACAAGAGACCCAAGATGGGGAAGAACAGCCGAAACCTTTGGTGAAGATCCGTTCTTGGTGTCCAAAATAAGCAGTGGTTTTGTGCGAGGTTTGATGGGAGATGATCCCACCTACTTAAAAGCAGTACCCTGCGGAAAGCACTTTTTGGCAAACAATACCGAATTCAATCGCCACAATGGAAGTGCAAATATGGATGACAGAGATTTGCGTGAGTTTTATTTGTTTCCATACAAAGAGTTGATTCAGAAAGACAAGTTGCCCTCCATTATGACAGCCTACAACGCTGTAAATAAGACTCCTATGTCTGCAAATAAGTTTCTTGTTGACACGAT
>CAYYJF010000087.1:0-3773 GCA_964472175.1 uncultured Bacteroidales bacterium
TACACCCCTTGAATCTGCTTCTCATTCAATTTTAAGTCAGACCCGAAACGGTCGAGAAAGCACCCAGCCCATTTCCGACTTGATATCCTCCTTATTGGCAATGAAACATTCGGCTGTTGTTCCGACTGCTCCATGATACTTTCAATGGAGCTCAACCCATTCCAATCCATAAACGGCAGATATTTAATATCATAACAAACAATCGGAATGGCAGACATTTTGGAAGGATCTTCACCTTCCTAAAACATTCAAACCCAAGTCTATATACTGCTTGGTCGTAAAAGCAAATAGATTGAAAGACCAAAAAACAGCAAGATAGGAAGGAATGTTGCGTGTTTCATAGGGGAAGATTTTTTATATCAAGAGCATTTGCTTCCTGAAATATCCCAAAACCGGTTAAAGAATTCTTTGAATTTTTCGATGACAGTTGCCCGTTTCTTAGCCCTGTCACCACCGGGTGAGAAACGAGAAACAGGAGGAAGCACTTTGGTCAATGCTGTACCGGTTTCCTGAATATAACCATCACGGAAGGCATTGTCCACAAATCGGATGGTTTCTTCTTTGTTCAGATTTTCTTCTTCGATTAAACGTTCCAATTCTTCCATTCTTTTCTTTTCAACAAAGTTTTGCCAGTTGTCATCCAAATTTGAAGAAGGCGTCAGGGAAGCGATAAACTGATCAATCAAATCTTTCTTGCTGCGAAGGACGATACTTGAATCGACGGCCTTGTTGATGTTGACGATGATTTCCTGATCCTGAGTATTGCTTTCATGGTATTGACGAATCAATTCAAGAATGTAATCGATGTTGATTTCCACCTGTTTCATCAGTTCCATTTCAAAAACAATATCGTCGTTGATGTTTTCACTGTCACGTTTATCTTTATTGCGAAATTCCTTGTACAAGTTGATGTACATGCTGTGATAGTCCTGCACATCGCGGTCGGAAAGAATTTCCTTACCATCAAACTCATCAAAGGTTGAAAGTATGTTCTTATATTTCAAAATCGCACCGTAATACCGAATGAATTCTTTCTGGTTCTTCTCTCCTTCAATGAACTGCCCCACCGGAAATTTCACCATCAATGAATTGACCAAATCGGCATAACCTGGTACCTCTTTCTCACCATCGATGTATCCGTTGTAGTATTCTTCAAACGTTTTCAGCAGCACAATACCGCCGGCTTCTTTATCACCAAAAAGCGCAATACTCTCATTTGTAGCATTTTCCAGATTGCGAAAACAGACAATGTTACCAAAAGTTTTGACCGAATTGAGTATGCGGTTGGTACGTGAGAAAGCCTGCAACAAACCGTGAAGGCGCAGGTTCTTGTCCACCCACAGCGTATTGAGCGTGGTGGCATCAAAACCTGTCAGGAACATATTGACCACAATGAGCAAATCAATTTCCCGGTCTTTCACCCGCTGTGATACGTTCTTGTAATAGTTTTGGAATTTATCGCTCGAAGTATCAAAGTTTGTTTTAAATATCTGATTGTAATCCTGTATGGCAGCCTCCAGGAAGTCGCGTGAAGTTTTGTCCATTTTGTTGGTATCTTCGGGATTCTCATCACCCAGAATTCCATCCGGATCTTCATTGGCCGCATAACTAAAAATGGTGGCCACCTTCAGCTGCTGATCGCTCGGCAAACCTGCCATTTGTTTCTGAAACTCGGTGTAGTATTTTTTGGCAACATCAATGGACGAAACCGCGAAAATGGAATTAAAACCGGCCAGTCTGCGGTCTTTTAGCTTGTAGAAACTATTCCTCTTGGTCTTCTGGTCAAAATGCTCACGGATATAATTTACAACCTTTGTGATTCGCTCGGGCGAAGCCAATGCCCTTTCACGGTCGATACTCCAGACTTCTGTGTCCTGAATATTTTCTTCTTCCCGCATGGTGCGAATATAATCGATACGAAACGGCAGCACATTTTTATCATTGATGGCATCAACAATGGTATACGTGTGTAATTTGTCTCCAAAAGCCTGCTCGGTGGTACTCAAATCAATCCGACTTCCTTTACTTGCATTCGATGCAAAAATAGGCGTACCGGTAAACCCAAACAGACAGTATTTCTTGAAAGACTTCTTGATATCCACATGCATATCGCCAAACTGTGAGCGGTGACACTCGTCGAAAATAATCACAACAGGTTTGGCGTAAACAGGATGATGCTTGTATTTGTTGACCAGAATAGAAAGCTTTTGAATGGTCGTAACAATGATTCTTGCTTTCGGGTCTTCAAGTTGTTTCTTTAGTTTGATGGTGCTTGAATTGCTGTTTGCCGCCCCCTTTTCAAATTTATCATACTCGATCATTGTCTGATAATCAAGGTCTTTCCTATCGACCACAAACAAGACTTTGTCGATAAAAGGCAGCTTGCTGGCAATTTGGGCCGTTTTGAAAGAAGTCAGTGTTTTACCGCTCCCGGTTGTGTGCCAAATATAACCCCCTGCCGCAATGGTGCCAAAGCTCTTATAATTATTGGCAATATTGATTCGACCAAGAATCCGCTCGGTGGCAACAATCTGATACGGCCGCATTGCAAGCAGCAGCTTATCCGTTGTAAATACACAGTATTTCGTAAGAATGTTCAGGATGGCATGTTTGGAGAAAAAAGTATTGACAAAGTCCAAAAGATCGGTAATTGGGCGGTTGTTCGCATCAGCCCACCAGGAAGTAAATTCATAGCTGTTGCTACTCTGTTTCCCTTTCGTCGGCTTACCGGTTCCCAGTTCTTTGATGTGAGAAAAACGAGTGGTATTGCTGTAATACTTGGTATACGTTCCGTTGGAAATGACAAACAACTGCACATATTCAAACAAACCACTACCAGCCCAAAAACTCTCCCTGCTGTAGCGGTCAATCTGATTGAAAGCTTCTTTCAGATCCACCCCACGGCGTTTCAATTCAACGTGCACCAAAGGCAAACCATTGACCAGGATGGTGACATCATACCTGTGACTGCGTAACGGCTCAGCACCATCTGCCAAAGCCGCATCGGTGTCAACATATTGATTGATCACCTGCAAAGCATTGTTGTGAATATTCTCCTTATCAATCAAATAAATGTTCTTGATCGAACCATCATCACGCGTCAATAACTGAATGTGATCCTCCTGAATGATGGCCGTTTTATCTTCAATACCATCATTCTTATTGGCAATTTTACTCACGAAGAAACCACTCCATTCATTGTCAGTAAACTTGTAATCATTCAACTTTTCCAACTGCATTCTCAGGTTGCTGATTAGTTGCTTTTCGGAAGTCAACGGCAGATATTCGTACGCCTGCCTTTTGAGCTGTTCTATCAACGACTTCTCAAGAGCAGCTTCCGATTGATAAGCAGACTCCTTTCGTGTCAACGGTTGATATTCTGTAACAACTGTACTTTCCGGATTTTCGACTACAAGGTTATATTGTTTCATTTTTTCTTTATGTTAATTTTCTTCGCCCCAAACGGATTAAGCCCTACTCATCATTTTCAACTTTAACCTTTATTTTGATAATGCTCTCTGGCAATGGCAATAGCTCGGTGCAACTTCTCACTTAACAGATTTTTATCGGGTAGTTGGGTATAATATTGAGCTACTTTAATACTCGAATCTTCGAGCATCAGGTATTCAATATGTTCCGTATTCCCTTCACTACATAATATTAAACCTATTGGCGATTCTTCTCCTCCTTTACGCTCATTTTTATCTAAATATCGCAAATAGAGCAACATTTGACCTTCGTGTTCTGGTTTGAATTTACCCAATTTCAAATCA
>CAYYJF010000087.1:3873-5467 GCA_964472175.1 uncultured Bacteroidales bacterium
CATGTCAATTGCATACGCACTGCGTATACAATTTCATCCTCAGTGTAAGTATACGCGGCGCGTATACAATGTAACAGTTTACGGTCACTCCAACCCTTACCAAACCTTTGGGTTAATTGAATTGAAAGACTCTTAACAATTCTTTTGCCATATTCAGCTCGTTGGTTGTAGAGCACATCTTCCTTTATGCGCTTGCCAATTTGCCAGTGCATCAGGCATATTTCTGCATTTATCGTGGTTGCCAATCGCTGCCTGCTACCTTCAATAATATGGCACACATCACTGTAAAGTTCTATTTCACCGGGACTATTGACATTTTCTAATTCCATATACTAATCATTTGATCATTCGAAAGTAACAACTGTGCTTTCCGGATTTTCGACTATAAGGTTATATTGTTTCATTTTACTTCAATAGTTTGCGTTTTTCCACATCCTGTAAAATATTCATTTGCTGAATGGCAATTTGATTGAGTTTGACTAATATTTCCTTTCAAATCAGGGTTGACATCACGCCATTGTTTAGCAGTGACGCCAAATAAGGCAACGTTCAGCACATCGGTTTCGTTGGCATACACACACGATGTTTGTAGTGGCGTGAGTTCAGCTGGAACAAGGTTTTGTTTAATAGCATCGGTGTGTATGTGATCGTTTATTTTTGAAAGTTCACGTTTGGCAGACCAACCCAGTTGTTTCTGTTCTTCTTCCTTGAGGCGTTGAAATTCTTTGATAAAGTACAATTCAAATTCAATGGAAATCCATGCAGCAAACTTAAAGGCAATGTCTTTATGTGCAAAACTACCGCCATATCGTCCTGATTTAGAAATCAAACCTTTGGCATTGGTCGCTTCTATCCATTTTTGAGGTGACATAGTAAAAACATTTAATCCCGCTTCTGTTCTAAACCCCTCGAATTCGAGGGGTTTAAAATCAGTATTGTATAACGTTTCCCAAATGCCTAAATATTCAATGGTATTGCGATTTCGCATCCAATTGGCTATGACGGCAGTAGGATCATCGCTTTTAAATTTGGCTATATCAGTCAACGAAATATAATCGTCTTCGTTAATCTTAAGAATAGTAACATCTGTTTGTTGTACATTTATTTTTGCCATACGATTTCAGGCGTTAAGTATGTATGATTAATTGTGGCAAATTCGCCCTATTTAAACTAGTTTACTAATGGCTCAAATGTCAATAACTTCTCCCTGTAATATTCATACTGCTTCCTGCGAGCTTCTATTTCTGCCGGTAGCTCGATGTTAACAAGAGCATCAAACTTATCAAGAATGGAAACGATGCGTTCTTGCTCGGAGAGAGGGGGAATGGGGATTTTGAATTGTTTTAACTTTCTATCTGAAATCGAGGGATAGCTTGCTCCTTCTTGATTATTTTCAACGTATGATAAAAAATTTGCTGTATTTAATTTAAAAAAAAGATACTTTGATAATATAGTTTCTCGATTAGCCCGAAGCACACAAAATCCTGTACTACAAATTTGGTTGTTATATTTTTTAGGAATTTTTGCAATTCTTCTTAATGTTGGTCTTGTAGTACCAAAAATAATATCATCTTTTAACACAATCTGTTTAGCT
>CAYYJF010000088.1:0-1198 GCA_964472175.1 uncultured Bacteroidales bacterium
TTACCCAGCGTTTGATAGCTCCAAAGCATGGTTGGACCACTTTCAGGCCACGATTGCAATAAATTCTTTTCGGGATAAACGCCGTCACGATTCGGGCCCCTCCAATGATTGATGATTTGAGCATGGATGGCAGTTGCAAATAAAAATGAAGTAGCCAGGCATAAGAAGGTCCTTTTCATAGGTCTAGATTTTATAAAAAAAATGGTCTTGAAATCAAGACCAAAAATAAGAAATAAATCCATAAAACAAACCCTAATTCAGAGCGCTTCACATTTATTAAATTCTTTCAACCAAGCCCTTAATTTGGGGCCTATTTCCTCGTGCTGTAAACCGTAAATCAAGTTTGTTTTAATAAAATCAAGTTTGTTTCCAATATCATAACGTATCCCATCAAACAGATATCCGTACATGGCTTTTTCACGCACCATCATGCGCATGGCATCCGTTAATTGGATCTCATTGCCCTTTCCTTTCGGAGTACGGTCCAGATAATCGAAAATTTCAGGCGTAAAAATATAGCGGCTGGCAATGGCCAAATCCGATGGCGCATCTTCAGGCGCGGGTTTTTCCACAAAATCGGCAGCTTTGTACACACCATCTCCGATGCTCAGGCCATCAATGACCCCGTATCGCTGCACTTTTTCCTTGGGAACCTGCTCCAAAGCCACCACAGAACCCTGATAGTGATCATAAACATCAATCATTTGCCCAAGCACAGGCTTTTCATTTTTGGAGGCAATCAAGGTATCTCCCAGAAGCACGGCAAATGGCTCATTTCCAACATGATCCCTGGCATAACGAATGGCATCTCCCAAACCATTCATTTCCTTTTGCCACACAAAATGAATGTTGGCCAAATTGGAAATGCGCACCAGTTTTTCCAGCTCCTCCATTCTGCCTTTCTCTTCCAAAGCTGCTTCCAGCAAAGGACTGCGGTCAAAATGTTCCTCAATGGCCCGTTTTCCTTTACCAATAATCATCAAAATATCGGTAATCCCCGATGCCACTGCCTCTTCCACAACGTATTGGATGACAGGGGTATCCACAATGGGTATCATTTCTTTGGGTTGACTTTTGGTGATGGGTAAAAATCGGGTACCCCAACCGGCTGCCGGTATCACTGCTTTTTTAATCATGGTCGTTGAGTCAAAAATATGGGCAAAAGTAGTAAATTCTAAATAAAGCCAACTATGATCGC
>CAYYJF010000088.1:1298-5357 GCA_964472175.1 uncultured Bacteroidales bacterium
CCCTGCAGACAGACTCGGTTTCATCCGCGCTTTGGTCCACCACCAAGAGTACCTCAAAATGCTGAAAGGATTGATTCAGCAGCGCATCAATAAAAATCGTTTACGATAACGACACAACCGTGGGTTTAATCACTTCGACATCACTTGCATTAAAGGTTTTCTGAAGGCTTTCAAACATCTGTTCATCTTTATATGTACCGATGATGGCACCACCCGAACCGGTAAATTTTGCCGATGCGCCCGTAGAGCGCGCCAAATCCACCATCTCAATATTGCCCTTTGCAACATCAATGATGCTTCTTCGCAAATCAAAATTGCGATTGATTAACGCAGCCATTTGATTGTAGTCGCCAGCGTACAATGCCGATTTAAACCATTCGGTCAATTGTGACCATTCCGACATGGCCGACAAAACGGCAGGCTCACCAATGTCATATCTGGCTTTTAAATTGTTGTGTGTCAACTCAGTTCCTTCCGACAACGACCTTCGATAAGCAATGTACACAGGCGGCAACAGCGCTGCATCCAGCGGCTCATAGCGTCCATAACCCTGGGTATTCATGGTTTCCTGATTGAAGTCCATGAAAACAGGTTGTTCATACACCTGCGCGACCCTATCCTGCAAACCGGCAGCAATGCCAAGTTCCGCAGTTTCCACACTCAATATGAGGTTGGCCAAAATCGATTTTTCGATGGTCACCCCATAAAATTCCATCATGGCGCGAAAACATGCCGTAATGATGGCCGACGAACCGGCCAATCCCAATCGCAAAGGAATGTTGGAATTGTAGGTAATGGTGAAATTTCTGTTGTCCAGTCGAATGTCACGGCTCACACAATATTTGTAAAACACTTTGATGGCTGCTTTGATCAAACGAACACCCCCATAATATCCATTGCTGGAAACTGTTGCCGACAAAGCTTCCAGGGAAGAAAACCGATCCACATCCATTCTTTCCGGAATAATTTCCAAATCGGGCGTGTGGTACAGCTGAACTTTTGCGCTGAAATTTGAAAATACAAAGGCAATGGTCTTGCCAAAATAGCCGTCAGAAGGGTTTCCAATCAATGCGGCTCTCGGATAGGCGTGTTTTTCAATAATCATGATGGCGGGTTGCAAAATATTCGACTAAGGTAAAAAAAAGTTTCTACATCAAAGCGGTATGTCCCAAAACTCAAGAGCACCAACTTGTTTTTCAACAAAATTGATGCTCTCTACTTGAAATCAGGAGTGGTAGGATGGCCTGCTTATGTGATAAAACTAAGACCTTGTGTAAAAAATAACCTATAGTATTACAAATATAGGTTATGAATTTAATATTTCCAAATTTTTACAAATAAAAAAACATCAAATTCATACTATATGGAAACAAAATGATACTTTAAACTCTTTTGACAATCTCTGGAAACAATAAACTCTACATTTTCCTCATTGTAAGGCGCTTTTAGAATGCATTTTTTGTTTACAATACGTATCAACATCTCCGGATTGATGATTTGTTTTTGATTGATTCGGACAAAATGTGGCGCAATTTCCAATAATGTGTCCGAATTGGTTTCACGACGCAGTTTGGTTGGTATGTTATCAATACCGTACATAAACCAAGACCTTTGTTCTTTTCTGTATTCAAAATAACAGACTTCACTCAAATGGATGGTTCTGAAACCGGTCAGTGTTGGCACTAACAAAGTTTGATTCAATATTCTTTCCGTAGAATATCCGAATGAATTCAATATAAATAAATGTTTTTTATGTTGAGATTGAATAATACTCCAAAAGAATTGATTTAAAAAAACCTCATCCAAAGGCACTTCCTTTGCTTGAAGTGAAACTGCAATTTGCTCACCTATCACTTTTGTAACCGAGTTCGTGATTAAAGCCACTTGCACAGGCCAATGAATTTCGTGTAAGAAATGTTTCAATGCCTCGTATTTGAATGAATCCAACAATTCAGCGTCAAACAGAACCAAATCCGGCTGGATATCAAACAGTGATTTTTTTGCGCAATCGACTGCGCCTGAACAATCAAAATAACGAAATTGTGGAAAATGTTGCAAAGTGGCGAAAAGCAAACTCCAATCGGAATCCTCCGCTTTATAAATTAAAACATCGTAAACGAGTTTCATGGAAATGCATCATTTTATTAAGAACACTTCAAAAACGCAACAAAAATAAATATTCTGTATGATATTGAAAGATGAAACACCATTTATTTTAAAAAAAATAATCCCGTTTTGTCAAAAGGCAAAACGGGATTAAGAAAACTAAAGCGTGTTAAATATACTTTGTTTTATTCTTTCACAAGAGTTTGACCTTTCAAATTGGTATCTCCCATAATTTGAATGTAATATATTCCTTTTGCTAATCCGCCCAATTGCATTTCAATTGACTCTTTTTCAGCAATCTGAGTTTTTACAACGATACCCGATTCATTCAAAATGCGAATACAATCACCCTTCTGGACACCTGAAACAACCGTTATATCTTTTACCGGATTCGGTGCGATTGACAAACGATTTGCTTTTTCCGATTTAATGCCGGTTTCCAAATCTGTGGTCACCATCTTCACATTCGTATTCATCATCAATTCCATATTAATGGCAGAAGGTGAATTTTCAAGGATGGGAATGGTCATAAAGACTTCACCCTCAGCAGGAGCATAAGCTGAAGCCAACCCCAATTTGTAAACTTCTGAATCAATATTGAATGCTTTCAACATATTGTTGTTGGTTACGTTCGGACGACCCAAACAATTTATATTTGACAACACTTTCACATTTAAACCAATAAGATTGCCATAGGATCTGAAAACAAGATTGTTGCCTTCCTTTCGAACCTCAACATCTGCATTTTGATTTTCAAGTCCATCTAAATTATTATCTAAACTATACAGTATTGGTTTCAAAGAAGAAGCTTCACTTGGAAATTGATTCAGCAGACCTGCAGAATGTCTCAAAATGAGACCGGCATCGTTTGCAGTGACCGCATTGTCACCATCAACATTTGCCCTTTTGATTGTTGAGCTATTCCAAGGGTATGTAATACCCGAAGGTATCAATCCAACTGAATACTGTAATGTCAAAGCTGCATCATAGGCCTGTACTTGATTGTTGTTGTCCACATCACCATATTTAATATGTTCAAAAACAGAAACATATCCATAAAGTAAACTGTCAGGTTCATAAGTATTCAGTAAGCAACTATCCAAAAATAGATACGTATCTTCAACTTTTTTTGCATTGAATTTCAATCTGAGCAAATCACCGTTTCCTTCCATTGTAGTTGTACTCATATAGCTGATTCTCAGAATTCCGGGTGCATTAGAATTGACTATGACAGTTCCATTCTTACTCAAAGTTCCTTCCGTGCTGAAATCTTTGTATTCAAGAACCTCAGCGTTGTAATTATACACAAATTGATAAGCAATAATGCTGTCATTTGCTGCATCGTGTAATTGAATCACCGATTCAAGATCGGAGCCCAATTCGACATCCCCTCCCGTTGCTTTTAAATAGCCTTTGCCAATGGTCGGAATAACAATATTAGAATCACCCGGAATGACCACTTCGCTGGTATCCTTGTTGGTCATTAAATACAAAGATGGTTCACCAAATAGTATATTGACTACATAGTTGGGAATGCTGTCAATATGAACGCCCATAGTTAAGCTCCCCTGATTTACCGCAACATTCTTAATTGAAGAGGGAATGCTTGGAAGATACATTGTTGACGTTGTTTTGAATGGCACTTTGAGGGTATCACCATCAACCAATACATAAAAATAGATTTTCTTGTCCAAATCTTTATAGGTTGTATTCAAAGAATCAAGCACTTCCGGTTTGTATGCTCTGGTACGCATTGAAACGGTATAGTTGCCCGCTGGCAATCCGTTTACGGTTTGTTCGAACAAAGATATAGGTTTGTTATACAGGAGGGCATAGGTGTCAGAAACCGGATTGCTCAAGGATGCAATTTGTGCAACGCCTCCTGAGGTTATTTCTTGAACCCTCCAACCCGGGAAAGTTAAGTTGTTAAGTGAACTTACCCTGCTAGTCGTA
>CAYYJF010000089.1:0-5321 GCA_964472175.1 uncultured Bacteroidales bacterium
ATTGCGTTTGTTGTTCCCTATTTCTTTGAAGTGTTTGGGTGTTAAACCAGTTGTCTTTTTGAATTGGTTGCTCAAATATGCCACGCTGGAATAATTCATTTTAAAAGCGATTTCACTCAGTGAGAGCTCATCATAAACCAGCAATTCTTTGACCCGTTCAATTTTCTGAGCGATGTGGTATTTCTCGATGGTGGTGCCTTCCACTTCTGAAAATAAATTGGACAAATAGGGATAGTCCATGTGTACAATTTCAGTCAAATAATCGGATAGATTGACTTTTAACGCTTCATCCTGACGGTGAATCAATTCAATGATGGCCTTCTTGACTTGTTCAATGATGCGGCTTTTTTTGTCATCAATTAACTGAAAACCAAGTGGTTCAATCATCGATTTAAAATGTTGTTTGTCTGCTTCAGAGAGTTCATGTACGGTGGTGATTTCACCCAATTTGACACACTGCACTTTCCAACCCAGCGTATCCAGAACTTGTTTGACAACAAGAATACACCGGTCACAAACCATGTTTTTTATGTATAAAGTGCGCATATTCAATCAATTAATGGGGAGTTAGAAACAAATATAGTTTGTTTTTCAGTCCGTTCAAAAAAGAGACTGAAAAATACCACATTCAGGGTATGAAAATAGGGTTCATGCACACGTAAAGCGGGATAATTTTCTTATTTTTGATGACCCGATTCCGACACATACTGTCTAATCGGCAATCAACAACATACATCAACCAATTTATCGTGATGAACGCTGTACATTTTAAAAAAAGATTCAACATCAAATCCATGCTGTTTGCAGCCACCCTTTTGAGCGCTTCGACCATGGTGGTGTCACAAAACGTGGCCCAGTTTTCCAAATTTGTTTATAAAGGCAATGACGTTGTTTACAACGAAAACCCATTGAAAGCAGATGAGTTTTATTCACCTGTTTTGCAGGGATGCTACCCGGATCCTTCCATATGCAAAAAAGGAAATGACTATTACCTGGTTTCTTCTTCCTTTGCCTTTTTCCCCGGTGTGCCCATTTTCCATTCAACCGATTTGGTCAACTGGAAACAAATCGGGCATGTGCTGGACCGAAAATCCCAGTTGAATGTAGAAACATGCGGCATCAGCGCAGGTGTCTATGCTCCGGCCATCCGCTACAACAAGTACAACGACACGTTTTACATGATCACCACCCAGTTTTCGGGCGGTTTTGGAAATATAGTCGTTAAAACCAAAGATCCGAAGTTGGGATGGAGCGATCCCATCAAACAAAAATTTGACGGCATTGACCCTTCTCTGTTCTTCGATGACAATGGCAAAGCCTATGTCGTTCACAACGATGCACCCGATCGTGGAAAAGCATTGTACGAAGGCCATCGGGTCATCAAAGTTTGGGACTACGATCTGGCCACCGACCAAGTGGTACCGGGGAGTTCACAGATTGTAGTTGACGGTGGCGTCGATATCAGCCAAAAGCCCATTTGGATTGAAGCACCACACATTTACAAAAAAGACGGTCGATATTATCTGATGTGTGCAGAAGGCGGAACCGGCGATTGGCACAGTGAAGTGGTTTTCGTTGGCGACAGCCCCAAGGGCCCCTTTAAACCGGCCGGTAGCAACCCGATTTTAACCCAAAGGTATTTTGGCGGCGAACGCAAGTACAAAGTGGATTGGGCCGGTCATGCCGACATTGTGGAAGGTCCTGACGGAAAGCACTATGGTGTGTTTCTTGCTGTTAGGCCCAACGCAAAAGGATTGGTCAATACCGGACGTGAAACTTTCATCCTTCCGGTCGATTGGACTGGCACTTTCCCGGTGTTTGAGAATGGGTTGATTCCCATGCAGCCCAAATTGAAAATGCCTGCCGGCGTTGTGAACAAAACCGGTCAGGAAGGCTTTTTCCCCAACGGCAATTTCACGTTTGAAGACAATTTCACTGCTGCATCCCTCGATTTCAGGTGGATTGGCATGCGTGGTCCGCGTGAAGATTTTATCACAACGTCTAAAAAAGGCTTGACCATCAAACCCTTCGCCACCCACATCAAAGAAGTGAAACCCACTTCCACCTTGTTCCACAGACAACAACATCAAAACTTTACAGCCACCACCACCATGACTTTTGTTCCCAAGACGGATAAAGACCTGGCCGGTTTGGTCTGCTATCAAAGTGAACGGTTCAATTTTGTCTTTGGCATCACCAAAAAAGACAAAGAAACCCGTATTCTTCTGGCTAAAACCAATAGGGGAAATACCACCATCATTGCCAGTGAAGTCATTGATACGCGCAAGCCCATTCGATTACAGGTTGAAGCCCAAGGTGATGACTATACTTTCAGCTACTCGGTCGATCAAACGACCTTCAAGAATGTGGGAGGTACCGTGTCGGGCGATATTTTATCAACCAATGTGGCCGGTGGCTTCACCGGTTCCTTTATTGGTTTGTATGCAACATCTGCAAACAATGTGATCTGGTAGTCCCTTCAACATGGAAATACTCTTATTACTTATAGGTTTAACCATTGGTGGTTTTTTGGGTTGGTTCATAGCCAAGTCAAAAACCACCAAGATGGTTGAAAACGAAAGGCAAACAGCCAGGCAACGTTACACGGCGCTTGAACTGGATTTCACCGCATTGAAGGTCTCTTCGCAAGCGGCAGCCAATGCTTTGAACGAAAAGCTGCTGGAAAAGCAGGCTGCTATGGAACAGGAACATGTCTTGGTGAAAGAACAGGCAGACCGCATGGCTGAATTGAGCACGGCCCTGACACATACCAAAGCGCAATGGGATTCGACCAGAACCTTACTGAGTGAAAAAGAGGAAGCCATAGAAAAGCTCAAAAAAGAACTTTCGGATAAGACACTGGAATTCAACGAGTCGAATAAAAGTTTGGCAGAAGCCTTGGCTGATAACCGTGCGCTTAAAGAAAAACTGGAGACGCAGAAGTCTGAAATTGAAGAACTTGGAAAGAAAATCAATCTGGAATTTGAACACATTGCCAACAAGATATTGGAAAGCAAGACGGAAAAATTCACCGAGTTGAACAAAACCAATTTGAAAGCCATTCTCGATCCGCTTGGCGAAAACATTGATGCCTTTAAGAAGGTTGTCAACGATGTCTATACGACAGAATCCAAAGAGCGTTTTTCATTGGGTGAACGCGTGAAAGAACTGGCTGAATTGAATCAGCAAATCAGCAAGGAAGCCCGTGATTTGACCAGAGCTTTGAAAGGAGAAGTTAAAACACAGGGCAGATGGGGTGAAATTATCCTGGAAACCATTTTGGAAAAGTCGGGTTTGAGAAAAAATGAAGAGTATTTCATGGAATACCAGCTTCGCGATATGAATGGTGTACCCATGCGTTCCGATTCGGAAGGCAAAAAGATGCGTCCGGATGCCATGATTAAATATCCGGACAACAGAAATGTCATCATCGATTCCAAAGTGTCCCTGAATGCGTTCACCCGATATATAGATGCCACCGATGCCGATGAACAGAAAAAAGAACTGGCTGCGCATGTGGCTGCGGTTAAAAACCACATTGTTGCGCTGAGCACCAAGGGATATGACGATTTCAACCAATCTTTGGATTTTGTGATGATGTTTATTCCCAGCGAACCGGCTTATATTGCTGCTGTTCAGGGCGATCCTGATATCTGGAATTTTGCTTATGACAAACGTATTTTGTTATTGAATCCCACCAATCTGATCACATCTTTGAAGTTGATTGTTGATTTGTGGAAGCGGGAAAAGTACAATAAAAATGCCATTGACATCGCGGAAAGAGGGGCCAAGATGTACGATAAATTGGTTGGGTTTGTTGCCAATCTGCAAGAGGTCGGTAAGAACCTCGACAAAGCCCATCAAGCCTATCAGGATTCATATAAACAATTGGCAACGGGAAGTGACAATCTGGTTCTGCAAGCCCAAAAAATGAAAGCCTTAGGGGTTAAAGCCAAAAAGAGTTTATCAGAGGAACTGGTGCAAAATGCATCACTGGAGGAAATACCGGAACAGGAAGAATCCTGATTTTGAAGAATCCTGATTTTGAAGAAGTCTGAGTATACAAAAACCTGAATTTAAAGTCTGAGATCTTCAATGTCGACCAGTTTGTGCAGAATGGCATAAACGGTCAAGCCAGCAGGACTGTGTATGGAAAGCTTTTTGCTGATGTTTTTACGGTGTGTGATGACTGTGTGAATGGAGATAAACAATTTTTCGGCTATTTCTTTGTTGCTCAGGCCCATGGCTACAGCGCATACGATGTCTTTTTCCCTGTCGCTCAATTCTTCCGCATCAGTTTGCTTGTTTGTCTTGTGTTCAGGCAGTTTTTCCATTCTGCGGATTTTGGGTACCAAAACCTCATCTTCCAACAAGCGGTGCCTGTCCAATTCTCTGTTGCACAGTTGCAGTTCTTCCAACACATCGCTCAATCGATACATATTGCCCTGAACTGGAATGTATTTAAGCAGCAAGTTGATTAAATCGTTCAGCTTTTCCTCAATGTCGTTGTGTCTGGATTCAAACTCATTGACCGAGTATTCCTTTGATATCAAGCCGTTTACAAGCTGCTCCACATAGGGAAAAAATACCTCATTTTCGTAATGCATGTGTTCCCGCACCTCGGTTTCGTATTCTTCAAAATACGACAAAATGGTGTTGCGAGCGCCGCTATCGGGCAAAGCCAATTTCAATTGACTACAAATATTGGGCAGCCTGAATTCCAAAAAGTAGCCGTGCGAAGCTTTCAAATAGCCAATGATGTCTTGCGTTGAAAGCTCAGAAAGCTGATCGAAATCGGCTTTTTCAGGCTGGTGGTGAAATTGCAACAGTGCCAGAAAAGCTTCCAAATGCACCTCTTGTTTCAAACACACTTCTTTGATGCTCCGTTCGCCAAAACCCAATGGGATGCCGAATTGATTCAATACGAACAAGAGGTTCAGATTGATCTTCAAAATGTCTGCCAATTTGCTTTCGGCTGTAATCTGTAAAGGCTTGGTTGTCATTGACGATGCTTCATTTTCAGCACAAAGATAGCTGTTTTAGGCTTCGGTCGCAACTGTCGCGTCTTGTAAACGTTTGTGTAACATCCAGGAAACAAGAATGGGAATCAAGGAACAGGCCATGATGTATAAGAAGAAATGCTGATATCCCATCCATTCCTGAAGCCAACCTGCAAACATGCCGGGCAACATCATGCCCAGGGCCATGAATCCGGTACAGAAAGCATAATGTGCTGTTTGATGTAAACCTTTGGCAAATTGCAACATAAAGACGGTGTAGGCTGTGAATCCGAAACCGTATCCAAACTGTTCCAAAGCAAT
>CAYYJF010000090.1:0-5282 GCA_964472175.1 uncultured Bacteroidales bacterium
TGGATGAACTTCCTGAAGGTCGTTACACCTTTGCCGGCAATCATCCACTGGGCGGGATTGACGGCATGGCAACTGGCCTACAAGTATTTTACCGCTACCCGAACAACGGCATCAAATTTTTATCCAACGACTTGCTTTCTAACGTGTCGAATTTGCTGCCGCTTTTTATTCCTGTCAACAAAGTCGGAAAACAATCTCAGCACCGTTCACTACCTCAGCGAATTAAAGAAGCTTACGAATCGGACATTCAAATGGTGATTTTTCCTGCCGGCATCTGCTCCAGACGGATCAAAGGTCAGATTACCGAATTGACCTGGCAAAAATCCTTTGTCGCCAAATCTATTGAAACCCAAAGAGACATCGTTCCCGTTTATTTCGACGGTAGAAATTCCAATTTCTTTTACAATTTAGCCAACCTTAGAAAATTTCTGAAAATAAAGATCAACATAGAAATGCTTTATCTGGTAAATGAGATGTTCAAACAAAGGGGAAAAACCTTTAACATCATTTACGGAAAACCCATTTCATACAAATCACTTGATGACAGTCGAAGCCATGCTGAATGGGCGGAATACATTCGCTCCAATGCACTGGCTCTAGGAACAAAATAGACATGACGATGAAAGACATCATTGCACCCATAGAGAAGAATTTGATCTTGGCGGAATTAACGCCTGAAAGATTGCTCAGAAAGACAAACAAAGCAAACAACGAGTTGTATGTGATCGATGCGCACAATGCACCCAACATTATGTTGGAAATTGGTCGATTGAGAGAAGAAGCCTTCAGACATGCAGGCGCCGGAACCGGTAAGGAGATGGACATTGATGAATTCGACACCATGGAAAGCCCTTACAAACAGTTGATTGTCTGGAATCCTGAAAAAGAAGAAATCATGGGTGGTTACCGCTTCATTCATGGCAAAGATGTTCCCAGATCGGAGGATGGTGGATTGCTTTTTTCATCGACCCATTTGTTTTACTATTCAAAATTGTTCGTTGAAGAGTATTTGCCCTATACCATCGAATTGGGACGCTCTTTTGTGACCGTTGGCTATCAATCGTCAAAAGCAGGTTCAAAAGCTTTGTTCGCCATGGACAATTTATGGGATGGACTGGGCGCTTTGATCATTGAATACCCGGGTTTGAAATATTTCTTCGGGAAAGTGACCATGTATCCCAATTTTGGCATCGAAGGCCGAAACATGATCCTTTACTTTTTACATAGACATTTCCCGGATCCAGAACGCTTAATCTACCCCAGAAAATCGTTAAAAACCGATATGGATTTGGCCGAATTGAGCAAAATCTTCACTGGTTGCGATTTCAAAGAAAACTACAAAATTCTGAATGCGCATGTGCGCAATCTGAGCAGAAATATTCCTCCTCTGGTGAATGCCTATATGAATCTATCACCAACCATGCGCGTGTTTGGGACCACTGTTCACGAAGAGTTTGGAAGTGTGGAAGAAACAGGAATCATGATCAATGTAGGCGATATTTTTGAAGACAAACGCGATCGACACATTGAAACTTACATTGAAGATCTAAAAGTGAGGGGCATTCGTTTAGACTAAACCGTATTTTTTGGTAATTTTGCGGTCAAAATTCCCACCATGACCAAAAATTTTAAAAGAACAACCGTCACAACGGCTTTACCGTACGCCAACGGACCGGTTCACATCGGACATTTGGCCGGAGTATATGTTCCTGCTGATATTTATGTGCGTTATCTTCGTTTAAAACATCAGGAGGTATTGTTTATCGGAGGTTCTGACGAACATGGTGTACCCATCACACTGAAAGCCAAAAACGAAGGTGTCACACCTCAGGATATCGTTGACAGGTATCACGGCATCATTAAAAAATCCTTTGCCGATTTTGGCATTTCCTTCGACGTGTATTCGAGAACGACTTCTGCAACGCATAAAAAAGTGGCTTCAGAATTTTTCAAAACCCTATACGACAAAGGGGAATTTATTGAAAAAACCACGGAACAATATTTTGATGTGGAAGCCAATCAGTTTTTGGCCGACAGATACATTACAGGCACCTGCCCACATTGCAAAAACGAACGTGCTTATGGCGACCAGTGTGAAGCCTGTGGCACTTCTTTGAGCCCCACCGATCTGATCAATCCCAAATCGGCCATCAGTGGCAATGAGCCCATTCTTAAAAGCACCAAACATTGGTATTTACCTTTGGATCAGCATGAAAACTTTTTACGCAAATGGATTTTGGAAGACCACAAAGAGTGGAAATCCAATGTTTACGGGCAATGTAAAAGTTGGCTGGACATGGGTTTGCAGCCCAGAGCTGTGAGCCGTGATTTGAATTGGGGCATTCCCGTTCCGGTTGAAGGCGCAGAAGGCAAAGTGTTGTACGTTTGGTTTGACGCACCCATCGGCTATATTTCAAATACGGTGGAATTGCTTCCCGACAGTTGGGAAAAATGGTGGAAAGACCCCGAAACCAGGCTGTTGCACTTCATCGGGAAAGACAACATTGTATTTCACTGCATCGTGTTTCCTGCCATGTTGAAGGCCGAAGGCAGCTTTATTCTTCCTGAAAATGTACCCGCCAATGAATTTTTGAATTTGGAAGGGGACAAAATATCCACTTCCCGTAACTGGGCAGTCTGGCTTCATGAATATTTGGAAGCGTTCCCCGGCAAACAGGATGTTCTTCGATATGTCCTCACCGCCAATGCACCTGAGACCAAAGACAATGACTTCACCTGGAAAGATTTTCAGGCAAGAAACAACAACGAATTGGTCGCTGTATTTGGAAATTTCATCAACAGAGCCGTCGTTTTGACCCACAAATATTTTGATGGAAAAGTGCCTGCATTGGATGCATTGACCGAATACGACCAGGCAACCATTGCCGAATTTGTCAGTGTTCAAAAAGCCGTTGAAAACTATTTGGATGTATTCCGTTTCAGAGATGCTCAAAAGGAAGCCATGAATTTGGCCAGAATCGGGAACAAGTATCTGGCCGATACAGAACCATGGAAATTGGCCAAAACCGACATGAACAGGGTGGGCACCATCTTGAATTTAAGCTTGCAAATAGCTGCCAATCTGGCCATTGCATTTGAGCCATTCCTGCCTTTCAGTGCAGAAAAATTAAGAAACATGCTTTCGATGAAATCTTTTGAATGGGATCAACTCGGTCGAACCGATTTGCTGGAAACTGGCCAAAAGCTTCAGGAAGCCACCTTGCTTTTTGAGAAAATTGAAGATGAGACCGTTCAGGCTCAGGTTCAAAAGCTGTTGGATACAAAAAAGGCCAACGAATTGGCTTCATGGAAACCGGAAGCCGTAAAACAGAATATCACATTTGATCAGTTTGCAGGCATGGATATTCGGGTTGGCACCATTGTTGAAGCATCTTTGGTTCCCAAAACAGGTAAGCTGTTAAAATTGAGCATTCAAACCGGAATAGACACCAGAACGGTGGTTTCTGGCATTGCCGAATATTTCAAACCAGAGGAGATCATTGGCAAACAGGTTTGTGTGTTGATGAATCTGGAACCCAGATCCATACGCGGCATTGAGTCGCAAGGTATGATTCTGATGGCCGAAGCCGCTGATGGAAAATTGGCGTTTGTTTCACCTTCCAACACCATCAACAACGGAGCCACTGTCCGATAAAATTCAACGTATCATGAATGAGGGTCTTTCAAAAAAAAATTTTGAAAGACCCTCATTTCTGTATATATGCATGAAACCCCTTACTTCTTGATCAATCTGGCTTGAACAACAACACCGTTCTTCACACCACGGATCACATACACACCAGAGGCAAGCATGGACACATCCAAACGGCCATTGGACAGTTTTTTATCCAAAACCACGTGGCCCGAAGCATCCAGCACCTGAACACCGGCATCAGCCTCAACACCCTGCCATGTCAACGTATTGACAACGGGGTTGGGATACACCATCATACGATCAGCGATCAGGGTGTTCAAACCTGTTGGATTGAGTGCCTGAATTTCTTTTTCAGTCGTTTTTATGGAAAAATCAATGTCTGTCAATTGGTTCCCGTTCAGAACGACGGTTGCAGCCTGATTCAGTTCGTACCCCGGAATGGTCACCAAGATTTTATAGGTGCCATTGGGTAAATGCGAGAAGGTATAAAGACTGTCAGCGAGGTCTTGACCTGCCAAAATGTTTTGATTGGAGGCATCCTGTACATAAACGCTGGCCCCAGGAAAATCGCCATAAATTGGACCGCTACGAATGAGTTTGCCACTCACTCCTGCTGTTTGTTGGGCATTCAACGGATTCGGAACCGGAATTCTGACCAAATCAATGACAGAGTCATCATCGGCGGTGAGGTCAATTTTCCCGGCTTGTTCCCAGAAAAGTGTACTCGGATAAAAGGTGCTTGAAAAGTCGTTTGTAGACTTGGTTTGTACAGCAAATTTCCCTTCGGGCGCATCGAAAATTGCCAGGTTCTGCTCAATCAGGGTATCGGCTATTGCCACCACAGAATCACCAAACATTTGATATAGCTGTACATTACCGGAAGCCTGATTTTCCTGATTAAACCGCACGGTTAATGGCATGGTGCGCATATATTGATATCCGTCAGTGGACGAAAAACGACCATACTTTTCGTTTTTCAAATTGAATATGATCATATTACCAGAATTGAACATGCCGCCTTGCAAGGGGGTGAACACTTGATCCATCAACAATTTGCCATCTTCATTGTACACCAACAAAGAGTCTTTGGCAGTAAAGAACAATTCAAGCGCATTGTCGTCAACCACATCGAGTTGGGATGCTCCATTGAAATAATCAACACTATCAGACACCAAAAAAGATTTATACAGGGAAAAATCGTTGTTTAGAATCCGCACTTCAGGTTTGGTGAAATTGATAAACTTGACACCACCGCTTAGATTGGTCAACGCAAGATTATATTGCCCTAAACTATCCAGTTCAGGCAATGAATAAGCCGCATCATAATTTATAATCGCATACTTCTGCAATAAAGGCAAGTACTGAACATTCACATTGGGTTCATCTCCCATATGCCATACTGAATAACAGCTTTTATCGGTTGCGGACAACAACGCTCCGGAATGATTGGTCAAATAGTTGTAGGTCTTGTAGTCGTAATTTTCATTTTGGTATGTGACCTGATGGATGTAGTAAACGGTATTTCCGGCAACGAGAGGTTGATACAAACTGGCTGAATACACTTTATATCCTTGCATTCCAAAGTGTGGAATGGGTTCTTGAACATCCTGCCAAACAGAAAAATCGG
>CAYYJF010000091.1:0-4896 GCA_964472175.1 uncultured Bacteroidales bacterium
GAAACTGTTTTTTGCGCTGAAAGCATGAAAAATGCTGGCCAGAATAATCCGGCCAGCATTGCAAATCTCATTTTGCTTTTAATCATGTTTAACCTTTACCTTAAATTGAACAAATACCAAATAAAAACCTAAAAATCACGATACAAAAATACCATTTCGTTTACTAATGTATATGCATGGAATCGGCAAATTCAAGGATCAAGGGGGACGAATGACCTATTTTTCCGGATGAAAGCATCTATTTTAACAAAAAAAATCCATTGAATGTTGATTTGGAATGACTTCGCTCAACTTTCAATGGATTCAAAAAAAAGGGTGTAAAATGCTACTTTTTAAACAAAAGTGGCAGAAATTGGTTCAAACAACGTCTCCAGGTCAACCACTCATGTGCCGTGCCTTCAGACAAGTAATAGGTATTGTTGATACCACCTGCAGTCAGTCCGTCGCACATGGTTTTCACCCGTTGGGGATCTTCCTGCGAGCCGATACCTATGAAAAAGGCATGCACCTTTTGGTTGAAGGCCTTGCTGTCTTTAAACACACCGTTATAGGCTGTCTGCAATTCGGTTTGGGCATTGAATCCGCCGCCACCACTGAATGCCCCGATATGAGAGAATTTGTCCAGGTTGGCCAGTGTGATTTGGAAAGTCTGGTAACCACCCCAGGACAAACCTGCCATGGCGCGACTATTTCTATCATTCAACGCCCTGAAGTTCTTTTCAACATAGGGAATGACTTCGGTCAACAAGTACGGGGTGAAATCTGCACCAAATTTGGCTCTGGCATCACTTTGGCTTTGACCGGGTTTTGCACGAAACATGGCTGCAATACCGCCGTCACTGATGACTATGATCATGGGTTTTGCCTTGGCGGCCTGAATCAGATTGTCTGCAATGATGGCCACTTTTCCCTGGTTGACCCAACCGGTTTCATCTTCACCCATGCCGTGTTGCAAATACAAGACAGGGTATTTTTTGCTCGGATTGGCATCATATTCGGCAGGAGTATACACATATATGCGCTCGTATTTACCTCGTACAGTCGATTTGAAGTAGCATTCTCTGACCTGTCCGTGTGGCATGTCTTTTGGTTGGAAAAAAGCCTGATCGGAAACCGGAACGTCAATGCCACTCATGCGTTTGCCTGCACCAAAGAATGTTTCGCTACTCGGATCGGCCACTTTAACGCCATCAATCATGATGGAATAATAGTGAAATCCGGGCACCAATGGATCGGTTTTGACCGTCCAGACACCATCTGTTCCTTTGGTCATGTCAAATACCTTGCCCAAATCCAACTGTACTTTGTCGGCTTGCGGTGCAACGACTTTGAAGATGCCGATGTTTTGGGCATTCAATTTGGGATATTCCACGCCGGGCACATTGGTTTCAGCCGGCGTAAATCCTGTCTCGTCTTCTTGAGCTACAGCAAATGGCAGCTGGATGAACAAGAAGCAAGCGACCAAAACCTTGTTTATATATTGTGCGTGTCTCATGCTATCTTATTGGGCTGCAGGTGTGGTATAGGTTGAGAGGGTGCTTGCGGTGACTGGTTTGAACACCAATTGTGCAAACATATACAGGTTTTGTTTCCAAACATTGAAATCATGGTATCCGCCGGGGATGACATTGTAAATGTGGGAAATGTTGTTGGCTTTTGCAAAATCGCTGGTGCGTTTGCTGTTGTTAATCAATCCGTCTTTATCGCCGCAGGAAATAAACAGCAATTTGATCATTTTTCTGGCTTTTTCGGGGTCCGGGAACAATTTGTCGGGTTGATTGGTGTTGGGCGCTGATGAAAAACCGCCAATCCAGGCAAATTGTTCGAGGTTGCCCAAACCAAAATTCAAAGATTGACCGCCACCCATGGACAATCCGGCAATGGCGCGACTTTCACGGTCGGTCAATACGGGATAATTCTTTTCTACGTGGGGAATCAAATCTTTCAACAGATCGCCCTCGAAGGTAGCGAATGCAGGGGCAGCTCCATAGATATTTCCGACAGCGCGGTCGTTTTTCATGGCTCTGCCGTTTGGCAAAACAATGATCATGGGTTGAGCCAACTTCAAAGCATACAAATTGTCCAGAATGACATTGGGTTTGCCCTGGTTGTACCATTCGTATTCATCACCGCCTATGCCGTGTAATAGATACAGCACTGGGTATTTTTTGTTTTTGTCGAAACCCGGTGGGGTATAAATCAATGCCTTTCTGGCAACACCTACAGTGGTTGACTGATAGGTAAAAGAGTCAATTTTTCCTTTGGCGACTTCATTTTGGACTTGGTCATAACCTTTTGGAACAGCGGGGATGGCATTTTGCGCCTGCAAACCGAATGACATGACCAGCATGGCAGCAACGGTGAAACAAAAATTTTTCATTGGATGATTCTTTATTGATGTTTAGAATTATTTCGCTTTTGGAAAGTATGGTTGGTTGGAACCCCACCACTGAAACCATTTTTTGTGATCTACTTTCTCATAGATACTTTTGGTAATCCGTGTATTGGCCGATTCCACACCCAACAGGAATTTATCGACAAAGGCAATCAAATCGGGGTGTTGAACGTTGGGCAATTGACAATGTCCGTGTCCGCCAAGAATGCTAAAACCGCATCTATCTTCTATACCAAAGGTTTTCCAAACCTCTCTGGCTGCCTGAATGGACACGTATCCCGATTCATCGGCCAACCATTCGTAGTCGGGATTGCCAAAAAAGAGCAAAGCCCTGGGCGCAATCATGGCACAAAGCTCATGGTGATCCATAGGCAATTTGGAAACATTGTCGTCACTGAATTGAAACATGTGTTCAGCAAACCATTCATGGCTGGTTGCACCCAGTTTCTCCACTTTACCCAGGGTCTGTGAGACTCGCCAGGAAGCGACACCGCCACCACCTGATTCCTGCGCAATGGTCAGGGCAATTCTTTCGTCAAATGCACCTGCAAACAAGGCCATTTTTCCTGCATATGAACATCCGGATACAGCCAGATGTTTCAAGTCGATGGGCAGGGTTTCCCGGCAAAGTTCCAAACCGTCAATGATTCGGCTCACACCCCATGCCCAGGCTCCATATTGTCCGGAATTGTCAATGTTTTGATTCGGATACATCTGATAAAATGGATCCTGGTTGCTTGGACGGTAATAGGTCGTTACCTGATTGTGTGAAAAAGTAATCTGTGCAATATTTCTTTCATTGAAAATGGCCACGGGCAAGGAACCGGCACCATTGTTCATTCCAATGATAGCCGGAAAGGGGCCTTCACCTTTTGGCAAGACAACCTTGCAAGTCAGTGTCAGTGTTTTGCCATTTTCTGTCACCTGAATGGTCAACAGGTTGTTTTCATACACCGCACTCATGGTGTCGGGTTTTACCGGCTTTGGCCCGATTTCGTAATGTTGGATTTCCCAACCGATTTCGGCTCTTCTTTTCGCCCAGTCTTTAAATTTGACCGATCTGGCTTTGGATTTGCTTTTCCAGTTGTAGGGATCGGTCGAAGACCACATAAAAGGATCGGTCAGGGGCTCCACTTTCGGCAGGTCGGCCAAAACGGGCAGAACAGGTTCTTTAAACTTGGCACCGGTATTTTCAACCGAATACACCAAAGGCAATTTTTTGGGATTCGAGGCAAAACCAGCCAGGGCAACACCCGTCAGGCATACAAAAAGCAAGGTTAAACGAACAAAATGTGTCATAGCATTCAGGTATTAGATGAAGGAATTTTATTTTGACGGAAAAAGCAACTTCTGAAGCTGATCTGCATGATTTTTGGTATCGACCTTTTCAATAATGTGTGAAATCACACCATCTTCGGCTATCAAAAAAGTTTTCCGAATCAGACCCATGTACTTTTTCCCATAGTTGACTTTTTCACCCCAGGCATCATATAAAACAACAATCTGCTTGTCTACATCTGCAATCAAATTAAAATTCAGGGCATATTTATCCGCAAATTTCTGGTGCGATTGAACAGAGTCTGTACTCACCCCGATGACGACAATGCCGTTGTCCATAAAAAAATCATAGGCGTTGTTTAAACTGCATGCCTCAGCCGTACATCCCGGCGTATTATCTTTGGGATAAAAATACAATATCACTTTTTTTCCTCTAAAATCAGATAGCGCTATGGGTTCATTTTTTTGATTGATTCCGCAAAATTCGGGTGCTTGATCTCCTGCTTTCAACATACATGTTCGCTTTTTTGTACCATTGGACTAAATTACCAATCGATGGTTTATTAAAAAATAAGGTATTTTTTACTCTGAAATCTCGACATCCAGTACGTTTTTGACATCATTTGAGGCTGCTGCAACCATCAACTTGTAACCGCCATTTTCGAGCGACCATTGTTGCAACTTGTCATTGTAATAGGCAAAATCGGAAACTTTTACGGACAATTTGACCATTTTTTCCTCACCTGCACGCAAAAACACTTTGGTAAAAGCTTTCAGTTCTTTTTGAGGTCTGACCAGAGATGGTTTGTTTTGGGATACATACAATTGCACCACCTCAGCACCATCTACCGGACCCACGTTTTTCAAATTCAGAGACACGGTAATGGAATCTTTGGCATGAAAAACTTTCTTTTCCAGGACAGGTTTTCCGTACTTAAATTGGGTATATGACAAACCGTAGCCAAAAGCAAATTGGGGTTCAATTTTCTTGGTATCAAACCACCTATATCCGACAAAAATATCCTCGAAATAGGTTTGTTTTTTATTGACTCCGGGGTAGGATTGGTTGCCATAAAAATGAGCAGCATTGTCTGTCAACTTTTTCGGAATGGAAAACGGCATTTTTCCGGATGGATTGACTTTACCGGAAAGTACATCGACCAGGGCATTTCCGGATTCTGAACCCAAATACCAGCTTTGAACCAAGGCCTGAACCTGATTCA
>CAYYJF010000092.1:0-1163 GCA_964472175.1 uncultured Bacteroidales bacterium
TTTCCCGAATTCCTGCAAGTACAACGCTACATCAACGGCGAAGAAAAACTCTTCGAATACAAACTCAGCGACATTCTTTCCGGACGAACCAAACTCAACATGGTCGATGGCGATGTGGTACGCATCAAAACCATCAACAAACCCATGGAAAACTTCGTGGAAGTGAAAGGAAGCGTGTATTACCCGGGACGTTACGACCTGCAGTCCAACAACCTGTTAAGCAGCGTATTGGCCAATGCCAAACCCAATTTTGAAGCCAAAACCGACCTTTTGTTCGTAGAACGCCTGCGTCCCGATCAAACCGTCGAATTTCTCACCGTGCCCTTCCCGAAGTTTGAAGGCGCACCCGATTTCAACCTACAAAGCCGCGATGTGATCCACATCATGTCGCTCACCCAATACCGCGACGTGGCCAGCATCACCGTCAACGGCCAGGTGCGCAACCCCTTCAGCCGCACGTTTGCCCTCAACGACAGACTCACCATCGGCAAAGCCATCGACTATGCAGGCGGCCTGAAAGAAAGCGTGTATCCCGTGGCCTACATTTTCCGCCGCAACCTGTTCAACCCCAAGGAAATCAAATACATCCGCATAGAACTGGACAAAGACAAAGAAACCCTGCTCCAGCCCGGCGATGCCCTCAACATTTACGACAACACCACCTACAGCAACGTGGGCGAGTTGCGCATTTCGGGCGCGGTCAAAAACCCGAGCGGCTATACCTTCGACCCGACCATGAGCCTGCACGACCTCATCATCAATGCAGGCGGCTTCACTGTCGGGGCAGCCTTCAACCGCGTGGAAATATTCCGTACCATTTTATCACCTACAGAAAAGCCACAATTACAACTCATCACCCTCAGTGTGGACAGTGCCTACAACGTGGTGGGCAAAGAGCCCTTAGCCCTGCAGCCCTACGACAAAGTGGTGGTTCGCATGACCCCCGAATTCACCATGGGACGCATGGTCGAACTCAACGGACAGGTGCGCTACCCGGGTGTATATGTACTGGAAAGCAAAGAATCGACCCTGGTCGATGTCATCAAAAAAGCAGGCGGCCTGTTGCGCGATGCCGACCCCTACGGCACCCAACTCTTCCGCACCTATAAAAACCGCGGCAACATCAGTATCCATGCCAAAAAAGCCATCAGAAGGCCCAACAG
>CAYYJF010000092.1:1263-4739 GCA_964472175.1 uncultured Bacteroidales bacterium
AAAGTGAAAAAAGACACCGAACCCAAAGAAAAAATGGACTTCGAAACCACCGTGAGCAAAACCCTGTCGGTACTCACCTCAACCCTGTCCATCATCCTATTGGTCAAATCGTTGAACAACTAAACCCCATGAATACAGCAAAAGACAATCAAGCGCCGATGGCGCCTGAAGAAGACAGCATCGACTGGATAGGCCTCTTACAAACCCTTTGGAAAGGCAAAATCACCATTCTGATAGGCATGGCAGCAGGCGTGGCTATTGGTTTGCTGGTGGCCCTGACCAGCACCAATGAATACACCGCGCGCACCGTATTGGTGCCCCAGGTCAAGTCGAGCGCCAAAGCCGGATTGAGCAGTTTGGCATCCCTGGCTGGAGTCGATTTGGGCATGGCCGAAAGCGCAGAGCTGTCGCCCCTCATTTACCCCCAGATTGTACGCAGTGTGCCTTTCAACCTCGAACTGATGCACACCCCGGTGCATTTCAGCAAGGTCGATACCGCCGTTTCTGTGTTTGAATACTACACCAACATCAAAAAAACCTCGGCAGTTGGTCAAATAGCCAAATACACCATCGGCCTGCCCATGCTGCTGAAAACGTGGATTCTACCCAAGAAAGAAGCCCTTCAACTCCCGAGTGGGTTGAAAAATGCCCCCCTGTCCATGACAGAAGAACAGTTGGAGATCAAAAAAATGTTTGACGAAAAAATATCGCTGGCTGTCGAAAAAAAAGAAGGCTACCTCACCCTCACCTGCACCATGGAAGAGCCCCTGGTAGCAGCCGAACTTACCGAGAAAGCCCAACAGATGCTGCAGAAATTCATCACCGATTTTAAAATCGAAAAGTCCAAAGCCGAACTCGATTTTATCCAGGAACGCTACAACGTAGCCAAAGCCGAAGCCGAAGGCTACCAGTACGGCATGGCCAGCAACCTCGACAAATACAAAGACCTCACCAGCAACGTGCCCCAGGTGAGCAACACCCGCATGCAGACCAAATACAGCATTGCCAACACCGTGTATGTTGAACTGGCTAAGCAACTGGAGCAGGCCAAAATCCAAGTCAAAAAAGACACTCCTGTCTTCACCGTCGTTGAGCCCGTTTCCGTACCCCTTGAAAAAAGTGGCAGAAGCAAATTGGTCACGCTAATGATGTTTATCGTGCTTGGCACCATGGCAGGAGCAGGCTTGGTCTATACAAAAAAATGGTGGACAGCACATAAAGCCGTTTTGAAAAGCATTAAAAATTAACACGAAAAGTGTCGTCCCTTTTCAAAAAAACACCTACTTTTGTTGTGTTTTTATAGTCTTTTGGTTAAAATAGAATGAAACAAAAATATTTCAAGGAATTTATCAAACCCTTAGCTGAATTTTCATTGCGCAACCGCTGGGTATTGATGATTCTCGACCTTACTGTATCGGCTACTTGTTTGGTCCTAGTGTATCTGTTGCACAACACGTACGCAACCCTCCAAATTTCAGGGACAGACATGCTGTCTATTGCCGCTGTGTATCTGCTGTCCAATTTGGGCATTTCCTATTTCTTTCGCACCTATCGCGGACTGGTCAGGCATTTGCAGTTTCAAACCATAGGCAGACTTGGCATCTATATGTTCATTCCAAACTTCATTTTGTATGTATTTTTAGCCTACTACATGCCGCATTTGGAACTGACGCCCATGTTCGTGTTTGTTTTGTTTCTGTTCAATTTGGTCATGCTTTTGTACATGCGCTATCTGCTCATCTTTATCTTCAATTATGCCTATACAACCAACCACCTGAAATTGAAGAAAACCTTGGTGTACGGCATCAGGGAACACAGCTTTGCCATTGTTCAATGGTTGTCAAAGAGCCCGGCCAATTCGTACAAAATCGTGGGTTACATCAACAAAATGCATGGGGTCAAGAACACCATGATAGACAACATCCCAGTGTTCGACATCACCAAAGAAGATGTGTTCGACATCTTAAAAACAAGGAAAATCTCCGTCATTATTTTTCCCAGTTACAAGGCTGTGAGAAGTGAACAAACCTTGCTGACAAAATGTTTGGAAATGGGCATCACCATTTTGGTGGCACCACCCCTGGAAGATGTACAAAACCCCGAAAGTATGGGATTTCAAATGAAACCCATTCATTTTGAGGACTTGCTGGGTCGGGACGAAATCAACATCGACATGGGCCTCATTGGCAGCCAACTGCAAAACAAGGTGATTATGGTGACCGGTGCTGCCGGATCGATAGGCAGTGAATTGGTGCGACAAATTGCAGCCTTCAAACCACAAAAAGTCATTTTGTTTGATTCGGCCGAAACGCCTCTGCATCATTTAAAACTCGAACTGGAAAGCGATTATCCAAAATTGAATTTCATTCCCATCATCGGAGACGTGCGCAATGACAAACGCTTGAACTTTGTGTTCACCACCCACAAGCCACATGTCATCTACCATGCAGCCGCCTACAAGCATGTGCCCATGATGGAATACAACCCCTGTGAGGCTGTCCTTGCCAATGTGCTCGGCACCAAAAATGTGGCCGACTATGCCCTGAAATTCGATGTAGAACGTTTTGTCATGGTGTCCACCGACAAGGCCGTCAATCCGACCAACATCATGGGGGCAACCAAACGCGCTGCCGAAATATATGTGCAATCGCTGTCGATGGCAGCCTTGCATGCAGGCAAACAAACCGTGTTCGTCACCACCCGCTTTGGCAATGTGCTTGGATCGAATGGTTCTGTCATTCCGCACTTTAAAAACCAGATTGAAACCGGAGGGCCTGTCACCGTGACCCATCCGGACATTATCCGGTATTTCATGACCATTCCCGAAGCCTGCCGACTGGTGCTCGAAGCCGGTTCTTTTGGCAACTCTGGCGAGATTTATGTCTTTGACATGGGCAAACCTGTCAAGATTGCCGACCTGGCACGCCAAATGATTGAAATGGCTGGTTTAACCCCAGGAAAAGACATCGAAATCATCTTCACAGGCCTCAGAGAGGGCGAAAAGCTGTTTGAAGAATTGCTGGGCAACAAAGAAACAACGCTGCCAACCAGACATGAAAAAATTAAGGTGGCACAGATAGCCAAATACGATTATCCAATGGTTGAGCCCGTCATCAACAAGCTCATCCAATATTCCAATGACGTGGACATTCCCGCCACCGTCAAACTTATGAAAAACCTGATCCCCGAGTTCATCAGCAAAAACTCCCCATACAGCATGTATGATGTTGTATGTAAGGAAGTTGAAAAAGTTTAAGCGATTTTTATATTACGTTTATCTCACAATCGTTTCGTGTACATTTAACAAACAGTCATTTATGACTGTTATGATAAGTAAGCGAAATAAATTTAACTACATCCATGCCAACCTAAAGAGTATGAGGGGAGGGGAGGGGTGTAATTAACATTATCAAAACAAATAATAATAATGAAAACTGTAATGTTAGTCTTCGGAACAAGACCTGAGGCTATAAAAA
>CAYYJF010000093.1:0-4656 GCA_964472175.1 uncultured Bacteroidales bacterium
CCGCCCAGTGGATGATTGCCGGCAAAGGTGTAACGACCTTCAGGAAGTTCATCCAATCCGGATGTTGTGATTTTAATATCTAAAAAACGCATGGCTTCCTCAATAAATTCAATACCAACCAAATGTCCATGTTTTTCGAGAAATTGATTCATTTCATCTTGATGGACAATGCGCTCCAGATAGCGTATAAGGAATGCAGGTATCTTCTTATTCGGAGCCTTGGCTCTAAGGATATCCCTGACGTTGATTTTCAACGGGTTTGATGGGATTGTTGCTTCCAATTTGTAATTCCTCTATAAATTTAACCGGACAAAAGTACCCCATTTTTTTAGAAAAAAAAATACCTGAATTGTTCATTTCTTTGCCAGTGGAAACGAGATGATAAAATGATGCTTTTTTTATGGTTGAAAACAGTTGTAAACAGCCTGTTGACAAATTACGTAATGTGCAGTAGTACAGGAATATAAACTGTTCGTTATTTGTTGATAATTTGTGTGATTTTTTTGTTGATACTTTTTGTGGGGAAAAGTGTGGTAAAGTGGTGTAATGTGTGTATTTTTGCAAAAATGAGATTTTTAGGAAACATCGTGGCCAAGTTGGATGCGAAAAACAGGGTTTTTATCCCGGCCGCATTCAGAAAGCAGCTCCTGCAACAGGAGTGGCAAACTTTGTTTTTGCGAAAAGATGTGTATCAAAATTGCATCACCGTCTACACAAAAGATGTTTGGGAGGAAGAGCTGCATCAATTGCGCATGAAATTGGATCGCTGGGATCCCGATGAGCAAGATTTGTACCGACAGTTTATGTCTGAAGCGGAAGAAGTTAATCCAGATGCAAGTGGGCGTATTCTCATTTCCAGACACTTGTTGAATTTGGTCGGGATTGAATCGGAGGTTCGGTTTTTGGGTATGGATGATATGCTTGAGATTTGGCCGAAAGAATCTTTGGATAAACCCAGGGTTGCGCCCGATGATTTCCGCTTACTGATGCGTGAGAAAATGAGTAGAAAGCAAAACAATAATACCTGAAAACCATGGAAAACTACCACATTCCCGTTTTATTGAATGAATGTGTTCAGGCCCTGGTTCAGAATCCAAACGGGCTGTATGTTGATGTCACATTTGGTGGCGGGGGACATTCAAAAGAAATTGTCAAACGCTTGACCGGAGGTGCCTTGTACGCTTTTGATCAGGATGAAGATGCTGAACGCAACATTCCAAATCATCCGAATTTTGTCTTCATCCGAAGCAATTTCAGGTATTTGCAAAATTTTCTCAAATTTCATGGCGTGGAACAAGTGGACGGAATTTTGGCCGATTTGGGCGTTTCATCCCATCACTTTGATGCTTCCGAAAGAGGTTTTTCCTTCAGATTTGAAGATGGCCCTCTGGACATGCGCATGAATCAAAAATCTACCCAAAAAGCGTCCGATATTTTGCAGACCTACACCGAGCAACAATTGGCCGATGTCTTTTATCAGTATGGAGAACTCAAGAATTCTAGGAAATTGGCGCATGCCATCGTATTGGCAAGAACAGCTGCCCCCATTGTCAGCATCTCTGATTTTCTGACCATCATCAAGCCCTTTTTCTTCAGGGAAAAAGAGAAAAAGGACATGGCCAAAGTATTTCAGGCACTGCGCATTGAGGTCAATCAGGAAATGCAGGCTTTGAAAGAAATGCTCGAGCAGGCTTTGAACGTATTAAAACCCGGAGGTCGTCTGGTGGTTTTAACGTATCATTCACTGGAAGACAGAATGGTGAAAAATTTCCTGAAAACAGGTAATTTTGAAGGCAAATCTGAACAAGATTTTTATGGAAACTTTTTGACACCTTTTCAGCTGATAAACAACAAAGTCATTGTTCCCTCAGCCGAAGAAATGGAGCAAAATCCACGTTCAAGAAGTGCCAAATTGCGTATCGCTGTAAAAAAGTAAACATGGGCAAGAACAGCAAACAACCGAAAACCAAACAAAAGCGATCGAACAAGGTCTTTTTTAACGAACTTTTGGATGGCACTTTTCTCACCAAAGATGGGATTAAGAAAAATTTTAAGTTGATGTTGCTCATCGTTGGCCTCATTTTTTTGTACATCAACAATCACTACGCAGTGATATTACAACTTTCCGAAATAGATACATTGCAGAAAGAATTGACCGATGCCAAGTATGAAGCGCTTACCAGAACATCCGATTTGATGCATGAAAAACGCCAATCCAACATCCTGAAATGCATCAAAGAACGTGGCATCAATTTGATTGAAGCCGAAGTTCCGCATTATCAGATCAAACGTACAGTAGAAGAAAAATAAATATCGAATGGAAGAAGAGCAACCCATACAAAAATCGAACGATCATATCCGAATTGATATTCGAAATCGTTTTACCATGGTGGTGGTACTCTTTTCTCTGCCCGTTCTGATCATACTGTATCAGGTGGCCAAAATTCAATTGATTGAAGGAAAAGCCTGGAATAAAGAAGCTTATAAGGATAGATTGGAAAATAGAGATGTCGATGCCAATCGCGGAAACATCCTTTCATACGATGGTCAGTTAATGGCCAGTACGGTTCCTTCGTACACCTTATTAATGGATTTCAAAACAGTGAATGAAGATACCCTGAAAACATATTTGATTCCATTATGTACCAGACTTTCTGAAAAGCTACAGGACAAATCCTCTTATGAATATCAAAAACACCTGCTCAAAGGTCTGCACAAACAATCCACGTCCTGGGTGCTTAGCCGCAAAAAAATCTCCTATCTGGATTTGAAGGAAATCAAAACCTTTCCGCTTTTCAACAAAGGCCAGTATAAAAGTGGCATGTATGTAAGAAAGTATTTGAACAGAAAAAAACCGTTCGGATCATTGGCTTCCAGAACGATAGGCGATATCTATGGCGATTTTTCAAAGGGCGGAAAAAATGGGTTGGAATTGCAATATGATTCCATTCTTCGTGGAATTCCCGGTAAAAGTGTGCTTAGAAAAGTTGCAGGAAAGTACATGGATGTGGTCGAAATCAACCCGGTTGATGGTGTAGATTTGCTAACCACCATTGATGTCGATATGCAGGATATTGCAGAAACCGCATTGAGAAGGGAATTGGAAAGGGTGAAGGCCTCTTCGGGAACCGTTGTCTTGATGGAAGTTGCAACCGGTGAAGTACGTGCCATCAGCAATTTGGGTTTAACAACGGCAGGGACCTATGGTGAAACCAAAAACTATGCCGTTTCGGATATGAGTGAACCCGGTTCGACGTTCAAGGTCTTTTCCATGATGGTGGGCATGGAAGACGGCTATATCAACCCAGACGATCCTGTTGACACGGAAAACGGCGATGTGATCATGTACAAACAACACATGAAAGATCACAATTATCACAAAGGGGGTTATCACATGATAGATGCTAAAAAAAGCATTTGGTATTCCTCCAACATCGGTATATCCAGGTTGATCGACCGTTATTACCACAAACAACCCATGAAGTTTATTGAAGGTCTTAAGAAACTTGGACTGGGTATGAAGCTAGATTTGGAAATACCGGGCTCTGCTACACCAAAAATTCCATATCCAGGTTGCTCATTTTACTACTGGAGTCCGGGCAGTTTGCCATGGATGTCCATTGGTTATGTTGCAACCGTTCCACCCATACATACCCTGGCCATTTACAATGCCATAGCCAATGAAGGCAAGTTGGTCAAACCTTTTTTTGTGAAAGGCTTTTCAAAAGATGGAACACTGTTTCAAACATTTGAGACAAAGGTTCTTAAAAATAAAATATGTTCGGATGAAACCCTTCATAAGATTCGTTTGATGCTGGATAGTGTTGTCGGTCCGGGAACGGGTTCAGTCATTAAAACAGACGTCGTATCCATTGCCGGAAAAACGGGTACAGCGCAGTTAAATTACGGATCATCCGGAGGTCTGAGCCATCAGGTTTCTTTTTGTGGTTACTTTCCTGCCGACAAACCCAAATTCAGCGCAATTGTTGTCATTCGCGATCCAAAAGGGGAAATCCCATCTGGTGGAAGGCAAGCCGGTGGCGTGTTTAGGGTAGTTGCTGAACGCATTTATTCGAAAACATTGCGTATGCAACCAGGTCAGGTTCAGCCAAACATCAAAGAAAGAGACACCATTGCCGGTGAAAATACCAAAAGGAAATATCCCATTGTTCAGGCAGGAAATGCACAACATTTAATCACCACACTCAATCAATTGAAAGTACACTATACCATGTTGTCAGATGCACCTGATAAATGGCTGGAAAATGTTCACGGAACAGATGGTATCACCCTAAAATCCAAAGATGTTGAAGGAAAACTAATTCCCAATGTTCATGGGATGGGTGCAAGAGATGCTTCCTATGTCCTGGGAAAACTGGGGTTGGATGTATATATACAAGGCAAAGGAAAAGTATCATCACAATCCATTCCTGCCGGTGTCTATGCACGAAAAGGACAACGCATTCGATTGATTTTGCAATAAAAAATTTCGACCTATGAAACTACTTGATTTACTTGATGGCATTTCCGTAAAAAATGAGGTGACATCACTGAACCCGGAAATCTCTACTATTTGTTTCGATTCTCGAAAAGTGGTAGATGGCGCATTGTTTGTGGCACAAAAAGGTACCATTTCTGATGGTCACGATTACATCG
>CAYYJF010000094.1:0-2008 GCA_964472175.1 uncultured Bacteroidales bacterium
AATTGCAGGTTCGTTGGCATCAATTCGGTTGTTTTGCACCCATTTTCAGAAGTCATGGACAATATCCATACCGCGAACCCTGGAACATTGCACCGGCAAAACATCCAGCTTATTATGCCATGGTTTGGTACAACCAACTCAGATACAGGCTCATGCCATACATCTACACCCTGGCTGCAAAATGCCATTTTGACGATTTTACCATCATGCGTCCGTTGATGATGGATTTCAACGACGACCAGCGGGTACACCAGATTGACGACCAATTCTGCATGGGCAATCAGCTGATGGTTTGTCCTGTGACCGAATACAAGGCCAGAAATCGCATGGTGTACTTCCCCAAGGGCAAAAAGTGGTACGACCTGTACCAGGGCAAGACTTTTGAGGGCGGGCAAGCACTAAACGTTCAGGCACCGTATGAACGCATCCCTGTCTTTGTTCCCTCGGGAAGCATTTTGCCTGTCGGAAAAGTGGTTGAAAACACCACAGAAGTGCAACGCGATCTGACCCTGTTTGTGTATGCAGGAAGCGACGGAAGCTTCACCCTGTATGAAGACGAAAACACCAATTACAACTATGAAAAAGGCGCTTACTCCTTCATCAAACTGACTTGGAATGACACGGATAAAGTCTTGCAAATAGGCAAAAGAAAGGGCTCCTATCCTGGTATGATTCAAACACGCAGCATCAACCTGGTGCTGGTGGATGAAAACAACCCCACAGGTCTGGATAAAAATGAGATCAAAGGCGTTGTGGTCAATTATGCCGGAGAACAAATGGACATCAAGCTGTAAACCTATTTGGTCTTCATTGACAAGGTCGCTTTTGGAAGTTGATCAACGTTGGCGCTCAATTCTAATTCACCCGCTTCACGCGTTGATTGAACAATCACCAGACATTTGCCGTTAAACAACTTTCGTTGAGGCAACTTCAGGGAAGTCGCATCCACAGGATTGCCGTTGTCGGTACCGACAATGCGGCCTTCACCCTTGATGTTAAAGGTGACCTCGTTTTGAGCAGTCGGAAGCACATTGCCGTCTTTGTCGATCAATTCAACCCGTACAAAACACAAATCTTTGCCATCGGCATTGAGTTTCTTTCCATCCGGTGTCAAACGAATGGAAACAGCTTTTCCTGCCGTTTTCACTGTTTTGACCATCACGATTTTGCCTTTCTTTCTGGTAACCACTTTCAAGGTGCCGGGTTCAAATTTGGTACGCCACATGACATGCAAGGTTTCTTTGTCTTTGCTTTTTTTACCTTGCGACACCCCATTGATGTAGAGTTCTGCTTCATCGGCCTGATTGTAATAAGCCCAAACGTCAACGGTTTGGCCTTTTTCGTGATTCCAATGTGGGAAAACGTGTAAAACTTTGGATTTGCTCCATACACTTTGATACAGGTAATACACATCTTTGGGAAATCCAGCCAAATCGATGATTCCGAAATACGAACTTCTGGAGGGCCAGCCATAAGGAGTTGGTTCACCCAGGTAATCAAATCCAGTCCAAACGAATTGTCCGGTCATATGGGGTTGATTTTGCACTGCCAGCAGGGTTTGTTCGTGGGTTGAACCCCAGGGTGCATGACATTGATCATAGGCAGAACATTGTTGCGACGGGTGTGAAAAAGGCTTGTCCCAACGTTCCGGCCACAACAATTCTTTGGTCGAAGGCTGCATATACACGCCCCTGCTCATCAAAGCTGAAACGGTTTCTGTGGCAATGAAAGGCTTGTTGGGAAAACGTTCTAATGTTTTAGAAAATTCCTGATGGTGGTAGTTGAAACCAATCACATCCAGAACACCGTCTTCAAACAATGGGTTATTTTTACCGGTTTCATTGCAGCCGGCTGTGATGGGGCGGGTTGGATCGAGCGAGCGGACGACATCGGCCAAAGCCTTGGCTGTCTTCACACTGGACATTCGGCCTTCTGCGCCAGGCCATTGTTCACCCACTTCGTTCCCTATGCTCCACAGGATGACACTGGGGTGATTGCGGTCTCTTTT
>CAYYJF010000094.1:2108-4511 GCA_964472175.1 uncultured Bacteroidales bacterium
ATTCTGGCATCCACAATGTCGGCTTTGGGCACTGTGACATAGGTACCCCAGTTGGCGACGTGAACCGGATATGTCACCACCAAACGGACATTTCTGTAGATGCCCGAACCGGAATACCATCTGGAATTGGGTTGTTCTGAATTGTCGACCCTCACTGCCAGCACATTCTGCTGACCAATTTTTATAAATGGTGTCAGGTCATATCTGAAAGACTGATAGCCCGAGGGCCTTTCGCCCAGAAAATGACCGTTGATCCAGACTTGACTGTTGCGGTAAACACCATCGAAATCTACAAAGACGCATTTATCCTGACAGCTTTCATCCAGGGTGAAGGTTTTGCGATACCAGCCTATTCCACCCGGCAAAGCGCCTCCTCCCGGAGTAGCCGGAAAGGAATCGGAAAAATGAGATTCGATGCTCCAATCGTGGGGGAGATCTACACGTCTCCAATTGCTGTCAATGGTGGCATTGAGGTGTCCATCTTTGATATCTTGTAAAACAAATCGCCAGTCTGAGGTAAAATCGATGGTTTGTCTGCCCTGTCTGCGGACAGTACATGAACCCAGCAATAATAAAACAAAAAGAAATGTACAAATGTGTTTCATTGGTATGTATATGCAAAAAAAATGATCAGGTCGAAAATCAGGCAAATATACAAACTCAACGGACAAAACAACCGAAATTGGTCCAAAATCAACTTGAAAGTCAGTGCCTTTGGATTCAATCGATAAACTATTTATTGTATATATATACACTATTACCGATTAAAATGTGTTTTATAACAGAAATAAATGGGTGTATAGATAAATAATATGCGAAAATGTGCAGAATAAACGAATTTTATTGCATATCTTGCGGAAACTTCTTACTAAAAAGTATTTATACAAGAAACGTTCTTATGATCTTTGACGAAAAAACGATTTTGACACATTACAACGAGCTACCCTGGAAAATCAGCAGTGTGAGAAGGGCTTTGAACAAACCGCTGACGTTGACAGAAAAAATTCTGTTCACGCATTTGTCCGGATTCTTGGGAAAATCGTTCAAAAGGGGTGTTGATTATGTGGATTTCAACCCAGACAGGGTTGCCATGCAGGACGCAACGGCTCAAATGGCTTTGTTGCAATTGATGAATTCAGGCAGAGAAAATGTCGCCGTACCCACAACGGTTCATTGTGACCACCTGATTCAGGCGCATTTGGGTTCACAAGCCGATCTAAACACAGCCAATGAATCCAATGCCGAAGTTTATCAATTTTTGAGGAAGGTTTCTGAAAAATATGGCATCGGTTTCTGGGAACCGGGTGCAGGCATCATTCATCAGGTCGTGCTTGAGAATTACGCTTTTCCCGGCGGAATGATGATAGGCACCGATTCGCACACGCCCAATGCCGGGGGTTTAGGCATGATCGCCATTGGTGTTGGTGGAGCGGATGCGGTCGATGTGATGGCCGGAATGCCCTGGGAATTGAAAATGCCACAAATCATCGGGGTAAAACTGACGGGCAAATTGTCCGGCTGGGCTTCACCCAAGGATGTAATTTTAAAACTGGCCGGTATTTTAACGGTAAAGGGTGGCACCAATGCGGTCATCGAATATTTCGGACCGGGTGCGGAAACCATTTCTGCAACGGGTAAAGGGACCATTTGCAATATGGGTGCAGAAGTGGGTGCAACTACCTCCATTTTCCCGTATGACAGCCATACGGAAGCATACCTGGTGGCAACTGGCAGAGCTTTGGTCGCGGAAAAAGCCAACGCGCTGTCCGAACATTTGAAAGCAGACGAGGAAGTCATCCTGACGCCTGAAGAATATTATGACCGCTTGATTGAAATTGATTTATCCAAACTCGAACCCTATGTGAACGGCCCCTTTACCCCTGATGCTGCAACTGGATTATCCGAATTTTCGGCGTATATGCAGGAAAACCAGTATCCACAAACCCTCGAAGTTGGTTTGATCGGATCCTGTACCAATTCTTCGTATGAAGACATGTATCGGGCTGCTTCCGTGATTCAATCGGCACATGAAAAGGGCTTGAAAATTCAAACGCCGCTCATCATCAATCCCGGGTCTGAATTGGTTCGTTCCACCGCAGAACGGGATGGCCTGTTGCACATTTTTGAACAAGCCGGAGCTACCATCATGGCCAATGCTTGTGGCCCCTGTATCGGCCAATGGAAAAGAATGACAGACGATACGGAACGAAAAAATTCCATCATCACCTCTTTCAACAGAAACTTTGCCAAAAGAAATGACGGAAATCCGAATACCCACGCTTTTGTATCGTCACCAGAAATCGTTGCGGCCATGTGTGTTGCCGGAAATCTGAACTTCAACCCCCTCAGGGACAAACTCATCAACGGTGAAGGTGTTGCGGTGCTTTTGGATGAACCCAAAGG
>CAYYJF010000095.1:0-4429 GCA_964472175.1 uncultured Bacteroidales bacterium
AAATCAATTGGGCCAAACCAGTCAACAACAGCCTGAACGGCACTGCTTGTTTGCAGATAATTACCAACAGTTCCTTCCACATCAATGGTTTTACTTCCTTGTGTAAAGGACCCAACAGAATTGGTGGTACCTGCCATAGAAGCCAAGTGACCGCCGGAGGAAAAACCGGTGATACCTATGAAAGTAGGATCAATTTTATAGGTGGCAGCATTGGCACGGACGAAGCGAATGGCGGCTTTCACATCGTTGATCTGAGCCGGATACATGGCATCCGCACTGGAACGGTGGTTGATGGAAATGACAGCAAAACCACTTTCCAACAGAGGTTTGCCAATGGATTGGAATCCCATCTGCTTCATATTGTTTGCAAACCAGGCGCTTCCGTAAATGACAATCACGGCTTTATAAGTCTGTTTTTCAACAGCAGGCAAATGAATGTCTAATTTATGGTACACCTGGTTGTCACCGGCGTAATCCACATCCAGAAATTTCAGACCGGCCTGTTGTGCATATACGCACAAACTACCAGAAATAAGCAACAAAGCAGCAACTAAAATGTTTTTCATAATCTAAGTATTTATTTAAAAAGTTTTTGAACATAGTCATGAAGCGATTTCCTCCAGACCTGCCACTCATGAGCACCAGGAAAACCAGAAAACTGTACTTTCAAACACTTATTCTTGAATGTTTCAACAGCTTTTTCTGTATGGGCAAATCTGGGATCACCTGTCCCACATGAAATGTAGAACAAATCAAGTTTTTCATTGAATGAAGCCGATTTGGTCAGCAATCCCGGCATCTCTTTTTCCGCATCAAAGGCAGCAGTACTATTGATCCCACCGAAAATACCTGAGCTAAAAACACCGACGGAAGCAAAGACATCCAAATTGGTCAGACCGACATAAAAAGCTTGCCCCCCACCCATGGACAATCCACAAAGTGCTCTGGATGAACGGTTCGCAATCGTTCTAAATTGTTTGTCAACGAAAGGGACAATGTTTTTGGTGAGTTCATCGGCAAACGCAGACATGGCTTCGATGCTGTATCCGCCTCTGCCTGAACCGACATTGCCGTTGGCCATCACCACAATCATAGGTTTCGCCCGACCGGAAGCAATGAGATTGTCTAAAATAACATCGGTTTTACCTTGTTGTGACCATCCGCGTTCATCTTCGCCACCACCATGTTGGATATAGACCACAGGATACCGCATTTGGGCATTGGCGTCATAGCCCGGAGGCAGATAAAGATGCATCTTTCGCCAGGAATTGGTGGTTGAGGAATAATAGGATTTGATCAAAATGCCACCATGAGGGACCTCTTTGATGATATAAAAATCGACGCCCTTTTCCGGCACATCAATGGCACTGGACATGCGCCCTGTACCAAAAAAAGATTCACTGGCAGGATCGGCAACGCGCACCCCATCTATCACCAAGGAATAATAGTGAAAACCAGGTTCCAGCGCTTCGGTTGTCACCGACCAAACTCCTTCTGGGCTTTGGACCATGTCGTACATTTTTCCCAAATCCAGTTGAACTTGTTTGGCCTGGGGAGCTCTCAGTTGAAAATAACCTCTACCCTGTTCATCCAGTCTGGGGTATTGAGCTGCGGAAATATTTGTTGAAGGCGGAAAAGTGCCAGACGGGAATGCCGCATTCTGAGCCATGAGCACGGAAAAACAGCCAATGGACATCAAGGTCAGGAACCATAATTTCATATCCTTATTTTTTGGGTTTTAATTTTGCTCCGTTTTCAAGTAAAAAGTTGACGTTTTTCACTACAGCCATGGCTGTTCTTGTTGCGCCGGTATAACCATCTACCGTTTCCAATTTGGCTTTCGAAACCTCTTTGTTGTTCCATTTGTTGAAAAAACCGGCAGTAGTTAACTTGGCAACATACGATTCGGTTTCATAATTGGAAAGCATGGACACTTTTTGAATGACCTGCTTTTTGTCGGTAACGATCAAAACCGGAGTGGTATTGGCATGGCCTTTCACGTCTTTGCAAAAATCAGTGCTATTGAGGGCATAACCCAACAACTTGCCTTTGGCGTCTACAATTTTGTTCCAATAAGCATTCTCTTTCTTTTGTGTGTCAGCGTTTGGATAAACCAATTTTATAACGGATAAATCGGAGATTTCCTTCAACACAGGAGGGCCGTGTTGCCCCCTTCTTTGACCTTGTGAGAAACCAGTAATGGATATGGCAACGAATATTAATAAGAAGTAATATTTCATTTGTTTGATGATTTTTTGATTCGACACAAAGATAAAAATGTTTCGATTTTTAACGAGAAAATATCGGTAAATGATCACATATCCACCTTCAAAGCAGGACGTTTATCGGATTTGATCCATGAAAAATCGGGTTCAACAGCCAGTGCTTTTTGAATGTATTCGGTTTGTTTCTTTGGTTGGCCAATCAACTCATAACTTTTGGCAATGGTCGCCAACAAATTCAGATAGTTCCAATCCGGATCATTTTCTTTGGCCGCAGCCTCCATTAATTTTTCAGCCTGGAGGTAATAAACCAATGCTTCAGTGACTGAACCTCCCAAAATCTTTGGTTTATAATACCATAAATTTCCTTGTTGAATGGAGGCAAACGCATTTTTCTTATCGAGTTTATAAGCCTTTTCGCCATAGGAAAGACACCTCATTCCGAGCAAAGTCACTTTGATGGGTGTTTGCATGATTTGAAATCCCAGAAAAAGTGATTTATATGCGAGAACAGAGGAAAGTTTATAATGCTGCTTTTCAAGTTTGCTTAGGTGGGATTCAGCCTTTTGCAGGTAGGTTGCTGCTTCTTTTTCACGTTTTACACCCAAACACCATCCGATGTAACCATATTGGTAATTGACCAACTCCAGGAGCTGTTCATTCTTTTTGTTCGGAATTTTTTCCATCTTGTCCAAAACCTGCTTCCACTTCACCATATTCCCAGTTGTAAAAGCCTGATATATCTCTGATTTATAAGTGGATTGAGCGCTCATTTGACCGCATAAAACCAGGAGTAACAGCAGTACTAATCTATGTTTTATTTGCATTTTTATTTGATTATTTGGTGATTGCTTCCATAACTTCATACACGACGGGACAAGTTTCTGCATTCTTCACAGACAAATTGAATATTTGGTAAAACCGTTTTCGATCGGTATGAGGATATTCGCGACAAGCTTTTGGACGAGATTCGTAAATGCTGCAATAATTGTCCGACATCAAAAAAGGACAAGGCATGGATTGAAACACCAAATCGCCATCTTCATCGACGCTCAGATATTGTGATTCAACCACAGATGGCTTCAACCGAAGGGCTTTGGCCATTCTCTCAACGTCTTTGGCATCCAACCTTGGGCCCAATTCCCTGCAGCACCTGGCGCATTCCAAACAATCAATGCGTTTCATGTAAAAATCGTGAAAATCATGTACACGCACATCTTGTTGTTCCAGCTTTTTTTTGTTGGCCGCATAATACTTCTTCCAATCGGGAACTGCCCGCCTGGTAAGTTCCTTGAGCTGATGATACTGTTCTTTTTGAATCACTTTGAAAAAACTTGAATGATACACAAAAATAGAACAAATTCGTTCCAATCAAAAATACTAACTTTGCAGCAACTCAATCGTGGCCATATCATGCCTGCACTCAACAACCTTTTTAAATTTTTCAAAGATTGGTCCATGCCCATTGCCATACTCATCGGCATCGCATTTCCAAAAGCATTGAACCAGTTGAACGTTTTGATTCCCTACATGATTTTTATCATGTTGGTCCTGACCTTTTCCAATGTAAAAATCAGCAATTTAAGAATTCAAAAACCGCATATCTGGTTGCTATCCTTTCAATTATTCGGGAGCATCATGGTGTATTTAACCTTGCTCCTTTTTGGAAAATTAACAGCCGAAAGTGCCTTTATCTGTGTACTTGGACCAACAGCAACCTCAGCAGCTGTAATAGCCGGGTTTTTGGGTGGAAATGTGGCTTCATTAACCACGTACACCCTTTTGAGCAATGTCATGGTTTCCATTGCCGGTCCTCTGTTGTTTCCCATCATCAATCCTGCTCAGGATATGACCTTTTTACATTCATTCATACAGATTTTCAGCAAAGTAGCTCCAATGTTGCTCTCACCCCTGATTGTTTCCTGGTTGTTTGACCGATACGCACCCAAAGCCAATTTGTTTTTAAAGAAATTGCACAATTGGCCGTTTTACCTTTGGACTTTGTCTTTGGCCATCGTTACCGGTAGTACGGTCTGTTTCCTGAAAGAACAACAAAATCCGGATTGGGTATTGAATTTGACCATAGCAGGGTTTTCACTTTTGATTTGTATCCTGCAATTTTCTTTTGGCAGAACCATCGGGAAAAAATTTGGTTTGCGCATTACCTGCGGACAGGCGCTGGGACAGAAAAATACCATATTGGCCAT
>CAYYJF010000096.1:0-1561 GCA_964472175.1 uncultured Bacteroidales bacterium
ATAGGCGTTTTTGCCCAACGATCTCATCGACGATGTCTATGCTGCTTTTGCTTGTGTCTTCTTCGTCCAAATCAATTTCAACAGAATCAGAGGGCATTTCGACTTCTTTTTCCTCAGGAAAACGAATGGGTTCCAATTCCTGAATGCTTTCAATTTGGAAGGTGGAGATGCGTTTGCCTTTGGCTTTGGAACTTTTAACACTGATAAACTCCACTGCATCAATAACCAGCGCTTCGCGATACGCATCGTGTCCCCCGAATGTGACTTCAAATCTGGGGAATGCGACTTTGGTGATGTGTAGCAATTGGGATGCCGCATTGTCACCAATCATGGATTGGGTTTTATTGGAAGGCTCCAGGTTGAACCGTTTGATATAGGGCAATCCTTGTTGGTCGGCATCGTAAAGAACTGCAGTCCAGATTGTTTCCTGGTCGAATTTTTCTATTTTTAATACATCATCGTTGTAATGATTGCTCAAATCAAAATTGGTGGTAAAGCATTGACCGGTTTTGGTCAGCACCAAAATGAGGTCGTCGCTTTGGAATTCGCCAAGATATTGACCGCGACCATCGTAATTCAGGCGCAATACATCGTGGTCAAACCAAACTTGTCTGCCACCCAGTGTGGATCCGCCTTTTTGTTTCAGGGTGATGCGGTGGATGTCGTATTTGGTTAAGATATTTCCCATGGATTGACGTCCTTTGATGGCAATCTCACTGAAATCTTTGTCGAGCTGGAGTTTTTTGATTCTTGGTCCAGGTTTCAGCGTGGCACGGATGACTTCGGCTTCGCCATTGGGGTTGGCACTGAAATAAAGGACCCTTGAACCTTGTACGCCTTGTGTTAAATCGTATTCCTTGTCTCTGGTGGTACCGTTCACAGCAAAACGTTTCAAATAGGAGGCTCCATCTTTTCCGTTTCTGTACACCATGTTGTAAATGGTTCGGTTGTCGTTCCTTTTGAACACATTGACATACAGGACGTTCTTGCCAATAAACATTTTTTCGGCAACTTTCGTTACCTTCATTTTTCCGTCCTTGTAGAAGATGATGACGTCATCGATGTTGGAACAGGTACAGATAAACTCGTCTTTTTTGAGTCCGGTTCCGATAAATCCTTCTTCTCTGTTGATGTAAAGTTTTTCGTTGGCTTCAACCACTTTGGTGGCTTCGATGGTATCGAAATTCCGGATTTCGGTTTTTCTGGGGAAATTTTTCCCGTATTTTTTCTTCAGGCCTTCAAACCATTCGATGGCATAATTGACCAAATGGCTCAAGTGGTGGTCTATTTCAGCAATTTGATTGTTCATGGCTGCGATCAATTCTTCTGCTTTCAAAGAATTGAATTTTAAAATGCGTGCCATTTTAATTTCCATGAGCTTTAAAATATCCTCTCTGGTAATTTCACGGATGAAATGCTCCTTGAAAGGGGTCAAGCGTTTGTCAACATGGACGATGGCTGCATCCATATCCTTGCTTTCTTCAAATCCTCTGTCCTTGTAAATGCGTTCTTCGATGAATATTTTCTCGAGAGAAGCAAACAACAAACTTTCCAGCAATTC
>CAYYJF010000096.1:1661-4319 GCA_964472175.1 uncultured Bacteroidales bacterium
AATTTTTATTTTGCCTTTGTCGTTGGCTTTGAGAATGGATTCGATGACACCGGATGTGTTTTTTCCGAATGGAATTTCCGTGATAACCAGTGTTTTATTGTCGAGCTTGTTGATTTTTGAACGAACTTTGACAGCCCCTCCGCGTTCACCGTCATTGTAACGTGACACATCGATGTATCCCCCTGTTTGAAAATCGGGGTACAATTCGAATGGTTCGTTTCTCAAGTAGGCAATGGAGGCATCCAGCAACTCGTTGAAATTGTGCGGAAGAATTTTGGAGGACAAGCCCACGGCGATGCCCTCTACTCCTTGCGCCAATAATAGTGGAAACTTTACCGGAAGGCAAATGGGTTCCTTGTTTCTACCGTCGTAGGAAGGTTTCCATTCCGTGGTTTTTGGGTTGAACACCACATCCAAAGCAAATTTTGAGAGTCTGGCTTCAATATACCTGGGCGCGGCAGCTCCGTCGCCGGTTAAAATATTCCCCCAGTTTCCCTGACAATCAATCAAAATGTCTTTTTGTCCCAGTTGAACCAAAGCGTCACCAATCGAAGCATCGCCGTGGGGGTGAAACTGCATGGTGTGACCGATGATGTTCGCCACTTTGTTGAACCGACCATCGTCCATGCGTTTCATGGAGTGAAGAATACGGCGTTGCACCGGTTTCAATCCGTCCTGAATGTGGGGTACGGCGCGTTCTAAAATGACATACGAAGCATAATCCAAAAACCAATTTTGAAACATGCCCGGCAGGTGGTGACGTACGACACTGTCCTTCACATCAGGTATTTGATATTCAGAATGAACGTTATCTGCAATAACTTCTTCGTTGTGATCTGAAGCAATTCCGGTATCTGATTGGGTGGAGTCTTGGGTGGTTCCGCCATTTTCTTCCGGCATGTCTTCGTCTGAAACGGATGGGATGTCTTCCTGGTTTTCTTTCATGGAAAAATACGCACTTAAAGGATTGATTTTCCGCTTTTGGTGGCTGGATGTGCAAATATAATTCAAAAAAATAACTTACTTTGCAGGCGCAAAGAAATTAATAGGATTAAACAATGGCTCAACAAGAAGACGTTTTCAAGAAGCTGGTTTCACACTGCAAGGAATATGGTTTTGTTTTTCCTTCCAGTGAGATATATGATGGCTTGGCCGCTGTCTATGATTATGGGCAGATGGGTGTTGAATTGAAAAACAACATTAAAAAATACTGGTGGGACTCTATGGTTCTGTTGAATGAAAATGTGGTCGGCATCGACTCGGCCATTTTTATGCATCCGACCATTTGGAAAGCGTCAGGACATGTGGACGCGTTTAATGATCCCCTCATTGACAACAAAGACTCCAAAAAAAGATATCGTGCCGATGTGCTTATCGAAGATCAATTGGCCAAATACGATGATAAGATTGAAAAAGAGGTTCAGAAAGCGGCCAAGCGATTTGGTGAAAAGTTTGATGAGGCCCAATTCAGATCGACCAACGAAAGGGTGTTGGATTTGCAAACCAAACGCAACGCATTGCATACCCGTTTTGCCAAAGCTTTGAACGATTCAAATTTGGAAGAATTAAGACAAGTCATTGTCGATGAGGAAATTGTTTGTCCTATTTCCGGTACCAAAAACTGGACGGATGTGCGTCAATTCAATTTAATGTTTTCGACCGAAATGGGTTCAACCTCCGATGGTGCGATGAAAGTGTATTTGAGACCGGAAACGGCGCAGGGCATTTTTGTAAATTACCTGAATGTGCAGAAAACGGGGCGGATGAAAATTCCTTTTGGCATCGCGCAAATTGGTAAAGCGTTTAGAAATGAGATTGTTGCCCGTCAGTTTATATTCCGTATGCGTGAGTTTGAACAAATGGAAATGCAATTCTTTGTCAAACCGGGTACCGAATTGGAATGGTTCCAAAAATGGAAAGAAACCAGGTTGAAGTGGCACAAAGCCTTGGGTCTGGGTGACCACAAATACCGTTACCACGACCACGATAAATTGGCGCACTATGCCAATGCTGCAACAGACATTGAGTTTGAAATGCCTTTCGGATTTAAGGAAGTGGAAGGCATTCATTCCAGAACCAATTTTGACTTATCGAGCCACGAGAAATATTCCGGAAAAAACATCAAGTATTTTGATCCTGAACTGGGCGAAAGCTATGTGCCTTACGTGATTGAAACATCCATTGGTGTGGATCGTACTTTCTTAAGCATTTTGGCCGGTTGTTACGAAGAAGAAAAACTGGAAGGTGGCGATGTGCGTGTTGTTTTGCATTTGCCTGCAGCTTTGGCTCCTGTGAAATTGGCTGTTTTACCCCTGGTGAAAAAAGACGGACTGCCTGAGGTTGCCAGAGAAATCATCGATTCTTTGAAGTTTGACTTCAAATGTCAATATGATGAAAAGGATTCCATCGGTAAGCGTTACCGTCGTCAGGATGCCATTGGTACACCTTTCTGCGTAACCGTCGACCATCAGACGTTGACAGACAGGACAGTGACCATTCGTTACAGAGACAGTATGAAACAGGAACGCGTGGGAATTGACCAGCTTTCCGGGTTGGTGGCTGCTCAGGTTCAAATGAAAGAGTTGTTCAAGAAATTAGTATAGAGGACCTATAAATAAAAAAGCCCTGAAGGTTGACGACTTTCAGGGCTTTTTTTAT
>CAYYJF010000097.1:0-1658 GCA_964472175.1 uncultured Bacteroidales bacterium
CATCTGCAAACCAATAAGGTGGCAACAACTGCATCCACCAAAGATCTGTCAAATGGATTTTGTTTAAATAACCGGATTGAATGAAACGGGGCAAAAGTTGAGAAATACCCATCATCAAAACGGCAAAGGATATTTGAATCACCATGAGGACCGATTTAAATTTTTCAAGATCGAAAAACTTAAACATGATAAAATACAGGGTATTGACCAAAAACACACAAAACAGGGTCAGCAAAAGCGCTTCGAAAAGAAAGGGAACAAACAGCGACACACCAATCCGAAAGACAACGGAGATCAAGCCGGGAATGAGCATGGGCAGGGCGATGCGCAAAACGCGTACGGTAATGTGCAACGTTCTGACCAACAACAGGGTTTTTTCTGTGATTGGCTTGGGCAGTAAAATCACATTGTCTTTGGTATCCAACAAAACGCCTGAAAAATCTGTAATCAACATCATGCTCATAATCAGCATATAAGAGCTGAAATAAAGCACGAATTTGATGAGTGCATCTTCTCCAAAAGACAGCGTGAATGACAACATCAACCCCAAAAAAAGGTTTGACAGCAGCCTGCTCATCGACAGGTTCTTACCCGACTTCTTCTTTTTTTTATTGTTTGGAGTCAGACTGGCAGGAATGCGGTTGTCCATGGTGAGCTTTGCATCAAGCAACACCTTCAAGTGCATCAAATCGACACCTTGCTTTTTGAAAAACCATTTGGGAAGCAGCACCAGCCGCAGGAGTATTTGATCTATCGGATGCATGGTCTTCGTCTTTTATTCGTCAAATGATTCCAAAAAACGACTGCCTGCATCCAACATGGATGCATCCGAGGTCAAACCGGAGAAAATGGCTTCCAGGCTGTCTTTGCCTTCTTTCGCGCGTAACGCTTCAATGGTGCCGTCGGCAAGGACTTCACCCTTGTCGATGAGAATGATGCGGTCACTCACTTTTTCCACAATGTCCATCATGTGGCTGCAATAGAATACGGTCTTGCCTGAGTCGGCCAGTTTTCGAATCAAATCTTTGACGACAATCACTGCATTGGCATCCAAGCCACTGAGGGGTTCATCCAAAATCACAATTTCCGGATTGTGCAGCATGGCAGAGACGATCAACACTTTCTGTTTCATGCCTTTGCTAAAGGATTCCATGCGCTGGTCGATGTTTCCCAACATGCCAAAGGCTTCCAGCATGCGGTTCATGCGTTCGTCAATCTGGGTTTCGGTCAAATCGTACAGCGATCCGATAAAGTGAAGAAACTCGTAGGGGGTCAACACATCGTACAATTCGGCCAATTCAGGCACATAGCCAATCGATTTCTTGACATCGAGGGCATTCTTACGAATGTCCATTCCGTTGATGTACACCTCGCCTGTAAAATCGGAAATCAAACCGATTAAAATTTTAACGGTGGTACTTTTTCCGGCGCCATTGGGACCAATATAACCAATCACCTGTCCCGGAGCAATTTCCAGGTTGATTTGATTCAAGACCAATTTTTCACCGTAAGATTTGCTTAAGTTCCGGACAGAAATGATTGATTCCATATGGTTTTAATCGGCTATGAGTTTGCGGTATCTCACACGTTTGGGTTCTTCATCACCCAGGCGCATGCGTTTGTTTTCTTCGTATTCGGAATAGGAGCCTTCAAAATAG
>CAYYJF010000097.1:1758-4316 GCA_964472175.1 uncultured Bacteroidales bacterium
AATTTTGACAAATAGGCCCTCGAATTGATTTCTTTTCCGGCAACACGGATGAAATCGGTTCCTCCGGACACAATTTGATACACCGTTTTGTTCGGGTCAATGGCTGCATGGCTTTGATCCACATAGCCCAACTTGACGGTTTCACCGACATCGAAGGTGCCTGAGTCGGGTGTTTCCAGTCCCATGATCAATTTAAACAGGGTGGTTTTACCCGCGCCATTCGGGCCGATGATCCCCACAATGCCGTTGGGCGGCAGGGTGAATGATAAATTGTCAAACAACAATTTGTCACCATATTTTTTGGAAACCTGCTGAACTTCAATCACTTTGTTTCCGAGTCTTGGACCATTGGGAATGAAGAGTTCGAGTTTGTCTTCTTTTTCCTTTTGGTCTTCGTTCATGAGTTTATCGTAATTGTTCAAACGGGCTTTTCCCTTGGCCTGACGGGCTTTGGGGGCCATTCGAACCCAATCGAGCTCTCTCTCCAGGGTTTTTCTGCGCTTGCTGGCCTGCTTTTCTTCCTGGGCCATTCTAGCGGTTTTTTGCTCCAACCAGGAAGAATAGTTTCCTTTCCAGGGAATGCCTTCTCCCCTGTCCAGTTCGAGGATCCAACCGGCCACGTTGTCCAGAAAATAACGGTCGTGGGTCACGGCGATGACGGTACCCGGATATTGTTGTAAATGTTGTTCCAGCCAATCGATGGACTCGGCATCCAGGTGGTTGGTGGGCTCGTCGAGCAACAACACATCGGGCTGTTGCAACAACAAACGGCACAAAGCGACCCGCCTTCTTTCCCCTCCGGACAAAGTTGAAACGATTTGATCATCGGGCGGGCACCTGAGTGCATCCATGGCACGTTCCAGTTTGTTGTCGAGATTCCAGGCATCGGTGGCATCGATTTTGTCCTGCAATTCGGCCTGTCTGGAAAACAGTTTGTCCATTTTGTCCGGATCTTCATAATATTCGGGCAAACCAAACAGGTTGTTGATTTCTTCGTATTCATTCAAAATGTCCACGATGGGCTGAACACCTTCCCGAACAATCTCTTTGACCGTTTTCGATTCGTCCAGTTTGGGTTCCTGTTCCAGATATCCGACCGAATATCCGGGTGAAAACACCACTTCGCCTTGAAATTCTTTCTCGATTCCGGCGATGATTTTCATCAAAGAGGACTTTCCCGAACCGTTCAAACCGATAATTCCTATCTTGGCGCCATAAAAAAACGATAGGTAGATATTTTTTAATACTTGCTTTTGCGGAGGGTATATTTTGCTGACACCCACCATAGAAAAGATAATTTTTTTGTCGTCTGCCATATTGAACTACTGCAATTTTTACGCAAAGATAGTAAAAAAACGCATCAGAAATTTGGCTGGTATTTTCAGAAAGCATATCTTTGCATCCGCTTTTCAGAAGCATACAAGGTTCGATTCGCTAGCTCAGCTGGTAGAGCACAACACTTTTAATGTTGGGGTCCTGGGTTCGAGCCCCAGGCGGATCACCAAAGAGGAAAAAGGAGTTCATTAGAGCTCCTTTTTTTGTTAAAATACATACGCCATGAAGCATTTTATTCTAACACATTTCAATCAGAAATTATGGTTCAGCGATAAAAATCGGCAACAAACGCACACCAGTGAATGGTTGGACAGGCGGTTCGAACTTTTTGAACAGTTTTGCTTTCCCTCCATCTGTGCGCAAACCGACGATCATTTTATGTGGCTGTGTCTTTTTGACATCGACACTCCTCAACCCTACCTTGAAAGAATTGAACACTATAAATCGATTCTGCCTCAGTTTATCCCTTTGTTTCTGACGGAAGAAGCCTCCAGGTTCGAGCACGATGCTGCGGTGAAACTGAAGATCAAAGAACTAATCACCGATGAAGACGACTACATCATCACCACCCAATTGGACAATGACGATGCCCTTCACCGTGATTTTATTCAACGGGTGAACCAACTTTCGACCCAATATCCCACCCACAATACGGTGCTCCTCTTCAACTATGGATACCAATACTTTGAACCATTCGGTTTTCTGTTGAAGCTGTATTATCCCAACAACCATTTTCCGGTATTGATTGAAAACAACCTCGAGGAAATCCAATTGGCCTTTTCGATCAATCATTCGCATTTGCGAAAGAAGCACCTGAGGAACAAGTATCAAATGGTAGCCTTCGACAATAAAAAGGAGCCTTTTTGGATGGAAGTGGTTCATTCAAAGAACGTTTCAAATGACGTTCGAATTACTTTCCGGCCAAAAGACATGCTTTACCTGCTCAAACAGCGTTTTGTGCTGCCACAATTTTACTGGGCGGATTTTGGGATTAACGCCTGCAAGCCCCTCAAACATCAGGTTTGGAAATTTTTGCGGTATTACATTCCTAGTTTATTCAAACAACTCCTTCGAAAACTGACAAAACGGTTTTAAGGCATCCACTGCATTGAAGTCAACTGAAACCAGACTCTGATGCAGACAAACAACCGGTGTTACAATTCAAACAATTCTTTGAAGGTATCCTCGGTCATCTGATCTCTGAATTTTTCGATGAATTCTTT
>CAYYJF010000098.1:0-2648 GCA_964472175.1 uncultured Bacteroidales bacterium
ACAATAAAAAGAGGGCTCCCAAAATTGCTTTCGAGAACCCCCTCCTTACACTCCTGAAAAATTAGAAAAGCATGATGTTACTTCATCATATATTTAAACGTTTTAACCGTGCCATTTGACATGGTTTTGCGAACTATAAACAAACCTTTCAGCTGCTCGATGCTCCTCACTCTCGTACCATCAATGGAGAAATATTCCGTAGAAACACAATCTGCGTTGTCTTCAAGAACATCGTTAACTCCGGCAGGAGCACCTGTAGAACCACTGAAAGTAATGTTGTCCATGTAAAAATCAATACCACCTGCATCCAGACCCCACATGATTTGTGTGGCACCTGCAGTGAACGGTGAGCTGGCATCAATCGAGGTGGCAGCTGTAGTCCAGGTGGTGCTGTCCAATGAATATTCAAATTTCAAATTGACATTGGTTTTACCGGTGGCACTGGCACGGAACCAAATCGGTGTGCCGATGGCCGGTGAAACATTCATGGTAACACCAGTCAATCTTGGCAATTCAGTCGTAGAATTGCTGGGTTTATAGATCCTGAATTCCATATTGGTTCTAGTCGAATTGTGGTATGCCAAAAATATGTAACCCTGCATCAAACCACAGGAATAACCTGTCGTAGTTGTTGCAGCAGGAGCAGTTCCACGCAGTAAAACCCCGTTTTTGTAGTCGGTAGATGCTGTGCCGTAGGTGTATTTCCATGTCACAGAATAATCGGTCGCAGCTGATGGAAATAAGCTCAAAGTTGCAGCACCCGTACCATGGCGATCTCCACCGGAGTATGGCCTGAAAGCTTTGCTGTTGATGCCAGGAGACATCGCAACGCCAGCTGTCGCATTGTTGCCGGAAGGAATAGAGATGTTTTTGGCAGGCGGCGTTTGCGCATAAGTTGCGCTTGCGTCCGTATTAAAATTGTAGCTGAGGCTTGCACTGATATTACCACTGATAGAAACAGAAATGGTGTCTAAGAATGCAGATGATAGGATCAGTTTTCCCTGACAGGTTCCAACGCTCATATCCTGAATCAACCGAATGTAGATATTACTGGTTGGGATGGCGCCTCTGGCATCTGGAGAGAGAATCAGCGTTGGGCCAAATTCACCATCTTGGGTCGATGAAATTTCAAAACCTGTCGGTGCGTCTATCACCAGATTTTCCAACAAATCTTTGGCTGTAATACCCAATGTTTGCGTATTGGATGGGCCAAAGCCTTGTGAATAAGTGAAACCGAGTAATTCCAATTTGGATACAGACAGCGTACTGGCTTTAAAGGAAAGGTTGTCCATCATCCAGTCCGTATTGGTGGATCCAAGGCCCCAAATCAACTGAGTTGAACCGACGGCATATTTGTTGTCCGTGAAAGCTGTTGTGGTTCCTCCAATCCAATGAATGCTGTCTTCGGAGCACTCAAATTTAATTGTGTTTCCAAAAGTGCTAGCACGATACCAACATGGTTTACCGGCTTGAATCTGGAAAGTCGAAGTATAAGAGGTCTTCTCTGTTAAACTATTGGTGTCGGCAATGTACGATTTCAACGTAATGGTTTGATCGGCATTGTTTTCAGCAATAAAGACGTATCCGGGTTTCATTCCGCCTGCATAGGAGCAATTTTCATTTACCTGCGCTCTTAAGATGACCCCTTTTTTACTTCCCGATGCGTTGTCATAACCTTTCCAAATCACGGCATAGTTGGTTCCATCCGGTTGGAACAGACTCAAATCAGCAATACCTGTTGTGTTGGTGTTTCCAACAGAATAGGTTTTAAATACCTTCGATTGCAGACTGTTGCCATCGGTGAAGTTCACAATTCCGGCACTGCCACTTTGAACATCCATGTAAGATGCTGCAGGCGTTGTCGCTGCAGTTCCGGCTGGATCGTTGTCAAAATTGTACATGCCAACATCGTCTCTTTCAATGATGAAATGGTCTAAAGAAAGTGCATAAGTTCCTGTAGTGTAAGCGCCTAACATTAGCACATTCTTGCCTGCATTCAAGTTGACATACATGGTTTTATAAGCCCAGTCACTTTCAGAATTGGTTTTTGGAAACAAAGGCGTATAAATGTGTTGACCATTGACATAGAAGCGGATAATTCTGACATCTCCGGTTGCAGCAGAATACTTGATTTTGACGCGGTATTTTCCGGACTTCAACACCGTGATGGTGTCTCTCACACTGGCAGCGCCATTGGTTCCGAATCTTAAGAATCCTTGACCCGTATAGTTTTTAACACCTGTATTGACAGCGTTGGTGAAATTGTTGCTCACGTTTTTGTAGTCGAAATTCTCCACTTCATATTGACGCGGACCAGTATAGTGGCCAGGAATTTTTGGTTCAACCAAAGTGGCAGGTTTGATTTCTGTCAAACGGTTGGCAGCCGTTCCTGCACAATTGATGGTGACATCTAAAGGTCCATTGTGTCTGACATACAAGGTGAATACACCACCTGCCCATTCTTTGATGACCGTGCTGGCTTGATGACTTGCACGATCTTTGTAGGTGTATGTGGGTTCGTTGGTGCTACCGTAAATGCGTATGGTATCGGTTTTCAACGCGGTATATAAGTTATCGTAGTTGCTTAAATACAGGTTGATGCTGTTTGGAAACTCATTGATAAGCCCCAATGTGTATTGGGAATAGGT
>CAYYJF010000098.1:2748-4267 GCA_964472175.1 uncultured Bacteroidales bacterium
CACTTTTCTAAAAATATCGATGCTGATGTTGTTGAATTGTGGAAAACGCTCCCATCTTCTGATTCTGTAGCCATCGGAGGTTGTTCCTGCATTCAATTCACGAAAACATTGTTGCCAGATCAGTTCTGGTCCGTCAACGACTGTCTCACCAGTTAGAGCAAGATGTTCAACGACAGGCATGATTCCCGAAGCTACCGGAAAAGTGGAATCATTAACTCCGTATGCATTCCATCCGCATTGGTCAAAGCGAATTCCATAATGTCCTGAATATCCGGAAAGATACGTACCCAAACAGGTGCTTTCAATATCCATAAATCCATAAGCGGAAGTGAATTTCTCACACAGAATAAAATGCTCGGGATCTTCTTTACAAATGGCTGCGAATGCAGGATTTTTTTTCATCATCGCAATGGGGTTAATTCCGGCTCCATAAAATGCGCCACACCAACTCACGACCAAATAGCCTCCATACTTTTGATTGAGTTTCATCAAATTGGTGAAATGTGCAATGCGTTCTGTCCACGATAAGGAGAATTTGTCGTCAAATCCCCAAAACTGTTCGCAATAATTCATTCCAATGAAGTTGGGATATTCTCTGAACCATTCTTCATAAACCGATAAATCGTAATCCGAAAAATGGCTGAACCCACCACTCGAGGGTTGAATCATCGCCCACATGCGGTTTTCAGCACACGTCCTCAACCATGATTTGGCTGTCTCATATCCGTATTCGACGGTTTTCCATGCACCAGTTTCTGGGTCATGGTTGATGGAAAGTGAAAGATTCATCACCACGTAGGGACGAATATCTTTCGGAATTAAATCTATGATTTTTTGAGGGTCAGCAGTGTTCCATGTATCAACGTGAATGAGCCACATGGGTTGGGCTGTAGAAATGGGACGTCTCATGGGTGCCCCTTTTTGAGCAGCGATTTGAATGCAATATAACAACGAAAAAACAGACACGATAAAGACGAACTTTAATGCCGTTTTTACGCCGTTTATTCGCATAAACAGGGTTTTCATAGTTCAAAATTTGTAGGTTTCTTGCGCAAAAATACAAAAAAATACAAAGAAGCCAAACATCTAACTGGCAGATGTTTGGCTTCAGCAAAATCAAAAGGACTTTAAAGCGCTTTGAAAGTATAGGTTTTTCCGGCTTGTGTGGGAATATCGTATTCGAATTTTTCTTTCAAGTTCAAACCTTTCAAAGTGGCTTGTTCAGAGATGCGTGGTTTGTAGGCATGGATGGGTTCCAAAAGCACATTTTGAAGGGTACCTTCGGCCTTTTTTAAGCCTTTTCCACTCAATACTGTATGTGTTCTGAGCCTTAGGTTTCCACCATTTTTGGAGGTGACAGACACTTCAATCAATTTACCTGCATTCCATTTCATGGAAACTTCAAATCCACCTCTGGCGACCAAACCTGTAACGGAGCCTGTACGCCAATTGTCCGGAAGCGCAGGAAGCAAATGTACGGCTCCATCGTGACTTTGGAGCAACATTTCAGCCACACCGG
>CAYYJF010000099.1:0-4161 GCA_964472175.1 uncultured Bacteroidales bacterium
AGTGCCGCAACAGAAACCACATTTTCATTACTGCATAAAGGAAAGGTACTGTACTTTAGAGGGGTAGAATCAAACATTCTCGACAGTATCAATAAAGAAGCCAATTTCTTTGCGGATAAAAATGTACGAGGCACAACATTGATTGCTCCGCCTGATGGAAGCCTATATCAAGGAGATATGGAAATTCCATCACTGGTTGAACAGAATGGCGTAAAATTACCCGTTGTCTGTATAGATAAGAAAGCATTTAAAGGTTCTGAAATCACCTCGATCATTCTACCTACATTCTTTAGGTGGGTTTTCATTTAATGGTTGTTCCGCTTTGGAAACTGTCATTCTTCCAAACAGCCTTAAGATGATAGGGGAATATGCCTTTGCTGTATGTGGATTCAAAACATTCCATTTTAATCAAGTGAAGAATCTCGCAAATGGTGTATTGAGTAATTGTCACAACCTCGAAACAGTCACCATTCCAAATAGTGTTGTTTCAATCAACAAAAATGTACTCTTTAACAATCCCAAACTGAAAACGATTTTGGTAGAAACAACTGAACCTCATTTTGTTGATGGCATTTTTTATTGGAATAAAGAACAGGTAAATGTTTTCATACCAGCTACAGCCATGGATACCTACAAATCAACCCCATTTTTGAAAGACCTCAAACTAAATACCTATTGAAAATAAAAAAAAATTATACCTTTCCATCAAAAAAAAAAAAATCAAATGAAAAATCTTCATATTGTATTTCGTCATTCGGATAGGACTTTATTAGACAGCGGTTTGTTTGATTCAAAAGACGATGCAATTTTTAAATTGTCAGATCAATTGCAAATCGGTCCGATCAATGCATTGACAACAAAAACTGGTATTCAATCCCGTAAAAAATGGTTGGAGCATGTTTTTGGTGATTCATCCAATTTGGAAGCGGTTTTAAATGCAGTTGAAGCGGATATGGTTACCATCTCAAAAGTTCTGGAAATGGCCAATTCGTGCCATCAAATATACATCTGGACAGGCAGGGATGTTTCTGAAATCATTGGTACATGCAGACTGATTCATGCCATCATTTCATGCAATAAGCCCATTTTTGTGCTCGATTTTTCCAATGTTTGCGTTTTAAACGTATATGGAGATGTGGTTCGTCCAAAAACACTCTTGCAAACCGATCCTTCTCAAATCAAAGACGTATTCGAGCATTTCAAAATTCAGGATAACAAAGACATACAGACATGGTCTCAACGTTGGGGGGAACTTCAATTGGTCGATTCTACTTTGAGAGTTCTTGGTAAAAATGGGGAAATTTGTCATCAAAACGAATCTTTTTTTGACGAAAAATTATTTTTTTACCTCAGTGACAAATTTCAACCGGCAGCTTTGGTTATAGGACATACGCTCGTTGATATTGATTTTTCGGTTGGTGATGAATTTTTAAATTGTCGTTTAAAAGAAATGGTCAAAGCCAACAAAATTGAATACAGCGGACAGCTGAATGCCATTCGTGATTATCAGGTGAAAAAAATATCGGCTTCATTGCTTTGAATTCTTCCAATGTTGTTGTTATTTTGAATACAACGAACGATTGATGAATAAAGCATATTTATTACTAATAACCCTTCTATTTTTGTTTTCAATGATGGTAGATGCGGCCAAAACTGATTCAACAATGTTCGAATTGGAATCCAGATCTGGGGTTGATGGCAGAATGGTGTTTTTCCCTACCAACTGGAAAACGAGTATGGGTGTGGATGGTGGTATGGTGTCCTTATTTGAACTTTTATAATTTGGTGAATGAAAATCAGATGGTTGATTTTCTTAAGTTCATAGTTAAATGAATTTTCCGAACAAATCTATTTTAACAGATCGGATGCCGGTACTTTTTTTGGGACACGGAAATCCGATGAATGCCATTGAAGAGAATCAATTTGTGGCCGGTTTTAGAGAAGTAGCTAAAACTTTACCAAAACCGAATACAATACTCTGCATTTCAGCACATTGGTACATTCAAGGCACCAAAGTGACCGCCATGGAAAGACCTCGAACCATACACGATTTTGGTGGATTCCCAAAACAACTATTTGATGTACAATATCCGGCAAAAGGGAATCCGACACTGGCAAGCGAAATCAAGACCCTGTTGAACCCCATAAATGTTGAATTGGATTACAGCTGGGGTTTGGATCATGGCGCTTGGAGTGTCATCAAACATTTATATCCGGAAGCCGATGTGCCTGTTGTTCAATTAAGTATTGATTCCACAAAGTCCCCACAGTTTCATTTTGATTTGGCACAAAAATTAGAGCCACTTAGAAACAAAGGTGTACTGATTATTGGGAGTGGAAACATTGTACATCATTTAGGCTTGGTCGATTGGAGAAATTTTGATCAGGACGATTATGGTTATGATTGGGCCATTGAAGCCAAAGAAACCATCAATGCATATATAAAAGAGGGGAACTTTCAACCACTCATTGAGTATACAAATCAATCAAAGGCATTTAAACTGGCCATACCAAGCCCCGACCATTTTTTGCCACTTCTCTATACACTCGCTTTGAAGTGCGAAGATGACAGCCTCGTTTTGTTTAACAACAAATTGGTGGCCGGCAGTCTGAGTATGACCTGCTGTAAAATCGGATAGATCAATCATAAATACAAAAGCCATGAATAACTCCACCCAAAATTGTTGTCCAGAATTGAATGTCGAAAAATGGGATAAAAAAACGATTCAATGGGAGCAGAAACGCTTTATCAAAGTAACAATGCCCACCTTGTTTCACATGCCTCTTCCTTCAATGTTAGGAAAAAAAATGATGAAATTGCATGAATTGGCAGTAAAGGAAAATGCAACCATTGAGGATGTTTCCGAAGCCTTGATTTTGTTTAGAGACCCTTCAGCGTTTAAATCTGAGATTTATTATGCTGTCACAAAAGAAGTACCGGGGGCTGACAATTGTGAAATTTCGGGCAATTTTGAATCGGTCGTTTATGATGGTTCTTACAATAAAGTACCTGTTTTCATGAAAGAAATGGACAGTTATTTGAAGCAGACAGGAAAAACAGCCAAAGATTATTACATCCATTACGCTTATTGTCCAAAATGCGCTAAGAACTATGGACACAATTACATGATTTTATTTGCCCGCATCTAAGAGTTATAGCATCGCTGCGTGTTTTCGTACGTTGGCGAGACGTTCGGAAAAAGATTTGTTTTGCCTAGCCTTCTGCATATTATAATCAGCTTGCATGCGAATAAAAAGGCCTGCATCAATACCCAATGCTGCTTCAAAGAGCAAGGCGTATTCAGCCGTTACAGGCCGTTTTGAGTTCAATACTTCGTTTAGTACAGAGTATGCAACGCCCATTTGTGCTGCAAGGCGACGTTGGGATATACCACGATACTCAATTTCTTCCTTCAAGATTTCACCTGGATGTATTGGCTCATTCGGGGAAATGTTGTTTGCAATCATTCGAGGATCAACCCCTTTTATCGTAATCATATCATTTACTTGTAATGGTTTGACAATTCGAGGATATTACATATAAAAATAATGGGTTCTGTTTTGTTGACAAATATGGTAAATTCAATTCGATATTTATTGTTCACTCTGATTGAAGAAATGCCAGCTTTGTTCCCCTTTAATACTTCATAGTTTAACGAATTGATTGTAAACAAGTCTTCAATTCTTTCAGCACTTTCTAGGGTCTTAATTCGTTTTATGTAACTTTTTGCAATATCTGGTTGAATTCGATGATTCTTGTCAGTAGTTTTGCCTTTTTCATACAAATCACGCAAATATTCTTTTTCAAAAGTGACAATCATATCATTACTTTTCTTGGATTCAAAGATATAACAAATTCTCAATGCGTTCGCGAAATATCGAACAAAATTATTTATTTGCTTGCATCTAAAGTTTAAATGCCCTTTTATTCGTTGTACAGCAGCACGCCTCTGCCTGTGATGCCCTCAGCACTGATGTCCATTTTGGTGCAGGTGGTGTTGTTGAAAAACTCAACGGTTGCCTTGCCCGATTTGTCCAGAATGAGATCCGGATGCCAGTACAGGGTTCTTCTGTAGTCTTTTTCATAGACCGGTTCTCCTTCCGGATAGGTGGGCGAATAGAATTTTTTCGATAGTTTATACCCTTGAAAAGTGGTGGTTC
>CAYYJF010000100.1:0-3996 GCA_964472175.1 uncultured Bacteroidales bacterium
TTCCAATGAAGCGTGTGCACTCATCTCTGAGGAAATGACACTGGTTAAATATTTTTCGACCGAAATGCGGTTGATGGCAACGGCATTGTTTTGGTTGGTGATGAAATGAAGGCTGCCTTCAAAGGCTTGATTTTCCTGCCGCTCCCAATGAAAATTGATGCCGATGGTGACATGATACAACTCAAAGGAGGCCGTATCATGAGTGGGCGTAAAATGCAGTTCTTTGTGGTGGCGCCCTTTAAACAACAGCATGCCGTTTTCTTGCTTGGTGGTGAAATTCCCGACACAGGTTTCATTGGTTTCTTCCAAGCGATAGGGGTTTCTCAAATAAAAGGAGATCATGGGAGATTCCATAATTCCGACTTGTATTTCGGGAATTCTAAACCGTTCTTCCAAAGTTTTTGAGATGGCATCAACCTTGGCTTTCTCCAAACAAACATCCTCGTAGATCTTTTGAATGTCCTGACTGTCAATTCTCTGGTAGTCCTGTTCACGGACAGTGACAATGACACCACCCATTTCGACAGAAGCCGGGCTTACAATGAATTGTGCGTCACCTGTTTCGTAAAAACAAGCCGGACGGTGTTTTTTTCTGGGTAAAATTAAAACAAACCAACGCTCGTTTTCCCGCCAGGACAAAACGTTCATCATGGGTTCCTTTTCCAGCGATTGGGTTGCCGTTTTCAGCATTTTTATCAAGACATCAAACAGTTCTGACAACGTCGATTCCTGCTTGCCCTGAAGCAACCATCCGTTTCGATGCAGGTTTTTCAGCGTCTGCACCTTGGCCGATTTGTATTCGAAGAGGTCTTCCAGAAAGGCTTTTGATTCAAAACGCAGGGTTTGAATGAGCGGTAAAAAGTCCATATTCCCCGCCTGAAAATGGAAATGATCAGGTGCAGATGCACCGCTTTCCGGGCCATTGTAAAAAATGACACAGTCGTTCAGCTTCTTGGCCAAATCGAGCATTTCACCCAGGTGGTTTTCCATGACCTGGGGCTGATGATTGCCGGTAATGGTGAAATGCATGGGAAAAACCGGAAAGGGATTGACCAACAAATCTAAATGGCCCAAACGCAGTTGATGTTGCTCTTTGGGTCTGTTGTCGGCACATAAAAAACAAGGCCTTTTTTCGATGGCTGAAGGCGCAATGTTGGCTGCCGTCGATCGTATTCTGTCTGGATTACACTGGACAACAACGGGAATGCCTTCAATGGCAACGTCTTTTTTATAAACGGCGTTTAATCTGACATAGGATTCCTTTATGAGTGGCCATGTTGCCAGTTGTTGCTCAAAAAAGTGGTGGTGCATTCGTTTCAATGGTTGGGAAAGTCATTTGTTCCAAAGTTGTCTGGCTGTGATTTCCAAACTTCTGAGTTTGTCTTTATAGGCATTGTTTGCGTTCAACCGAACCAAATCGATGGAGGCATCTGAATTGTCTTCCCATCTTCTGCACAAATACAAAATGTCGTAGATGCGGCCAATTTTCCACCTTCTTGAAAACTGCAATCCAACAGCGTAGTCTTCACCATAACTGGTATTTGGTAGTTTGATGGTTCTCAATGCTTTGGTGTAGAACGCTCTGGGTGCGCCCAATCCATTGATTCTTAATGCATTGTTTCTGCCATTTTCGAGCGTCCATTCTTTGTGGTCAATGATGCCCGGAGGGATGGTATTTAAGTTAAAATCGCACATGCGATAGCTTCCCACCAGCATGGCACATTTTTCCTGATAAAAAGTCTGGACTATTTTTTGTAGGGTATCGGGTCCACTATAAACATCATCGCTGTCCAATTGAATGGAAAAACGGCCACAGGCTTCATCCTGCACGGCCAAATTCCAACAGCCGCCGATCCCCAAGTCTTGTCTTTCCGGTTTGATGTGAATGATGCGTTTGTCTTTGGATGCCAATTTTGCAATCAGTTCGGTGGTTCCGTCCGTAGAATGGTTGTCCACAATAAGAATGTTGAATGAAAAATCAGCCATTTGCGATGTTGCCGATCGAATGGCATCTGCGATGGTTTTCACCCGGTTCCTAACGGGTATGATGACAGAGGCTTCAACCGGAAAGCTGTCCTCACTTAATTCAACACTTTCAAAAACGGGGGGCAACCATGCGCCAATTTCTTTCAAATGCTCTGTGCATGAGGCTTCCATTTCCAATTGAACCGAACGGTTTTTCGGATCCACGTAGGCGAACATTTTTTCGTCGGAATTTCTCAAATCAAAGTCTTCCACTGTATAAAGGTATTCTTCTAAATGAATCAATGGATAAGATCTGGAAATGGCCAATCGTATTTGATACCATCCGGCGTGGCTGTAGTTTGTCGGTGTTTGTGAAAAATAGTTTTTCACGGCCTCGGTTCGAATCAGCATCAAGGGGCCGAAATCAAAATCGTCGCGAATGCTTCCGGTTTGATAATCATTTACCGGATGGTTGGAGCGGATTTTGTTTTTGATTTCCCAATGGTTGCTATACACCATGCCTGCGCCACTGTCTTCGGCTACCCGAATCATGCGTTCAAGCGCATGTAGCCCGATTTCAGGCAAAGTTGGATTCAGACAGATGAAAAAGAAACTGGTTTTACATTCTTTGGCCAGTTCCATCCATTGCTGGGTATGGTACGGGTTGAATTTCCCAACAGGAACGAAGGGTAAGGTTTCCAACCATGATTCCTGAAAGTCTGCTGTGCTTCCGGGAAAGTACAAATAGGGTTTGCACATATAATAGGAGCGTGTGTGATTCAATAAATTCATATCTTCTTACGTTTTTTCAAGGCTAGACAAAGATATTTATTTTTTAGAATTGAAGTTTGTTTTCCAACTTTGAACACGCATATTTCAATTAACTTTGTACGACACCTATTATATTGTATGAAATCAATCAAAGTCATTGGATTTGACGCAGACGACACTTTGTGGTCGAATGCCGTCTATTTCAAAGAAGCGGAGCAGGTCTTTCAACGCCTCCTTATGCCTTATGTCAGCCTTGATACTTTGAAGACGGAGTTGTATGCCACCGAATCAAAAAATATGGAATGGTATGGTTATGGCGCCATGGCCTTCACCCTTTCTATGATTGAAACGGCCATTCGGGTGACTGGTGGGGCGGTTTCTGCTGACATCATTGCAGACATCATGCAGGCCGGTCGCTCCATTTTGGAGAAACCCATTGAACTTTTTCCCGGTGTGCGCGAAGTGCTGCCCCAATTGCAGCATCAATATCGACTGGTGGTTGTCACAAAAGGCGATTTGCTCGATCAGGAGCGGAAGCTGAACAATTCCGGTTTGGTTCCATATTTTCAACATATAGAAGTGGTGTCCGAAAAGCATGAAGCCAATTATGAACAGTTGGTTCAGTTTATGGGCATTCAACCAGCCGAATTTTTAATGGTGGGAAATTCCCTGAAATCGGATGTGATTCCGGTTTTATCCATCGGAGGTCACGCTGTTCATGTGCCGTATGAAATGGAATGGGTGCATGAAATGGCAGAAAAGCCCCAAAAACCATACCACGAAATACCCACTTTGTTTCATTTGCCCGAGATTCTTGGGGCACTTTTGTGATTTTTTTATCCGTTTGAAAATAAATTTTGGCCCTGATTTTTGGGTTTTTCTTGGTGTGGCATTCATTTAGAGAGAAAAAGTGCTTTGATTTAGGAGTTGATTTTGAATGTCTTAGATAAAAGTATGTTTTTAAACATAATTTTATAGCAAGAATGTTTGGATGGAATGCTCAGAAAGTATACCTTTGCATCCGCTTTGAGAGAAAAGCACTCAAGTATAAAAGCTTGATGGGATACACGGATGTGATGAAAAAAAACGACTGAATTTTTTGCAGATTGAATTATTAGTCGTATCTTTGTAACCCTTTCGCTTTAAACGCGCCGAGACTGAGAAGACCTCGGTTATTTTATGCCTGAAAGGGCTTGTTTAAAGCAAGTAGTGATCTTTGAAGAAATTGATACAGCAGTACAAAAGGAAACACATCAATGT
>CAYYJF010000101.1:0-3976 GCA_964472175.1 uncultured Bacteroidales bacterium
AAAAAAGCCGTCTGTTTACCGGACGGTTTTTTTCTTTTTTATCTATTTTTGTAGGAAAACAAGTTAAGTATCGTCATGGTTAAACTCCTCGATCGTTTCCTGAAGTACGTAAAGAAAGATACCCAATCCAATCCGGATACCGATTTAACTCCGAGTAGCCCCGGTCAAATGTTTTTTGCCCAACATTTGGTTGAAGAGCTCAAAGAGATTGGCATGCAAAAGGTTCAATTGAGTTCTTTCGGATATGTGACGGCTGAGTTGCCATCAAATACAGAGAAAGAAACGCCTGTCATTGGTTTTATTGCCCACATGGACACCAGCCCTGATTTCTCGGGTAAAGGCGTTGTGCCCCGTCTTGTGAAAAAATACGATGGGGGTGACATCTTGTTGGATCCATCCGAATATATAGTCTTGTCACCTGCCGATTTCCCGGAATTATTACACTATGTGGGTCAGGATCTGGTGGTCACCAACGGCAAAACGTTGCTGGGGGCTGACGACAAAGCCGGTGTTGCTGAGATTGTCTCCGCCATGGAATATTTGATTCAACATCCTGAAATCAAGCACGGTACCATTCGCATTGCTTTCACCCCGGATGAAGAAATCGGAAAAGGTGCCGATTATTTTGATGTGGAAGGTTTTGCTGCTGACTTTGCTTATACCATGGATGGCGGGGAGCTGGGTGAATTGGAATTTGAAAATTTCAATGCTGCATCGGCCAAAATTAATTTTCGGGGTTGCAATGTGCATCCTGGATATGCCAAACACAAAATGAAAAATGCCATCCGCATGGCCCATCAATTTATCGGGATGTTGCCCAGGCACGAAACGCCGGAGCACACCGAAGGTTATGAAGGTTTTTATCATTTAACGAATATCGAGGGCACGGTCGAATCTACCACCCTTTCATATATCATTCGCGACCACAATCGGGAACGTTTTGAACAACGCAAACGCGAAATGGAACACCTTATTCGAAAAATCAATCAGGAATTTGGTGAACGCACTGCGACCCTAGAGCTCAAAGATCAATATTACAACATGCGGGAAATGATAGAACCAACCCATTTGCATGTGATTGATCTGGCCACCAGGGCGATGGAAGCTTGTGGTGTTCAGCCAATGATCAAACCCATTCGGGGAGGAACCGATGGTGCGCGACTGTCCTATATGGGTTTGCCCTGTCCCAATATTTTTGCAGGCGGGGTTAATTTCCACGGAAAATTTGAATTTATTCCGGTCAATTCCATGAAAAAAGCCATGGAAGTCATTATTAAAATTGTCGAATTAGCAGTGATAAAATCATGAAAGCAACTCCTTTTACCCACATTCACGAACGTTTAGGTGCAAAAATGGCGGAATTTGCCGGTTACAATATGCCCATTGAATATTCCGGAATCCTGAACGAACATCTAACCGTCTGCGAACGTGTGGGTGTGTTCGATGTTTCCCATATGGGTGAAATTTGGGTTCAAGGTCCAAATGCTTTGGCTTTTTTGCAGGATTTGGTGACCAACGATGTTTCCTCCATGCGCATTGGACAGGCACAATATTCTTGTTTGCCCAACGAAAAGGGTGGGGTTGTGGACGATTTAATTGTCTATCGGGTTGCGGAAACCGATTATTTGGTGGTCGTCAATGCTTCGAACGTCGAAAAAGACTGGGCATGGTTTCAAGCCCACAATGCTGTTGGTGCACAGTTGGAAAACGGGTCGTATGAAGTCGCTCAGTTGGCCGTCCAGGGGCCAAAATCCTTGTCAGTTTTGCAGAAACTAACCGACATCAACCTGTCTGAGATTCCCTATTACCACTTTCAAATTGGTGTTTTTGCTGGGGTGCCAGAAGTGTTGATTGCCAATACAGGTTATACCGGTGCAGGTGGATATGAATTGTATTTTCCGACCGCTGTGGCCGAATTTATGTGGAAATCCATATTTGAAGCAGGTGAAGCATTTGGCATTCAGCCTATTGGTTTGGGTGCAAGAGATACCCTTCGTTTGGAAATGGGCTTTTGCTTGTATGGACATGAACTCAGCGATGAGATATCACCAATTGAAGCCGGATTGGGTTGGGCAACCAAATTTCTACCCGAAAAAAACTTTCCGTCCAAGGCCATTTTTGAACAGCAAAAAAAAGAAGGCGTCTCACGTAAACGCATTGGTATAGAGATGATTGACAAAGGTTTTGCCAGACAAGGCTATACCTTGCACGATACAGATGGAAATCAAATTGGTGAGGTGACCTCCGGCAGCATTTCTCCTGTTTCCAAAAAAGGCATTGCTATGGCTTATGTTGCAGCACCATACGCTGCAGTTGGCAGCAAATTGCTGGTTCAGGTACGGGGTAGGATGTTGCAGGCTGAAGTGGTTAAAATGCCTTTCAGAAAGGGTGATCCAAACAAAACTGCCTAAGGTTTTTGTTCATTTCCTCAAATTGAGATTCCTGGATGAAGGAGGTGCAAATGCGCACCCCCGATTCCTTGCTCCCCGTGGTTTCCAATGCAATGGCGCTGACACCGTAAAACAGCAACTCGCGCATCAATGTGCCTCCCTCAAAACCGGGGTAGGTGACAGTGAAGTAAAAACCGTCGGCCAAACTTTCGCCCAGGTCATTGTCATATACAATGTTGAATTTGTTTTCCAGGAAACATTTTTTGGCCATTTTTGCCCGTTCTCCATACAAACGCACTTCGTCCAAAAACTGAAAACTGCCATCGCAAGCTGCTTTCATCAGCGCAGCCATGGCATATTGGGTGGAATGGGCTGTACCTGCCGACAGTCCGTACAGCATTCTGGCAACCAGGACATGACCGAAAGCCCCGTTGCCATAGCGTTTCGCCAATCCGGAATAGCTTTTGCTGTTCAGCGTGTTGGAGACAGCTACAAAACCAATGCGTTGGCCGGCATAGCTGAAGGCTTTAGATCCGGAAATCAACAAAACATACTGATCGGTATATTTGGCAACGCTCGATTGAAAGGGCGCTTCAAAAGGTTTGCTCAGGTTTTTTCTGAAATCCATGGCGAAATACGCCAAATCTTCCAAAATAACGACATCGTATTTGGTTGCCAAACGACCAATTTGTTCCAGCTCGCTTTCCTGAAGACAAAACCAGGCCGGGTTGTTGGGATTTGAATACACAATGGCAGCAATGTGCCCTTTTGAAAGTCTGTTTTCCAGCTCATCAACCAATTTTTGCCCCCGATATTCATACGCATCGAGCGATTCGTAGGGCATATCCAGCATAAGGAGCTGTTGTTTTTGAACTGGAAATCCGGGATCGATAAACAAAACGGTCGTTTTTTGATCGTCCATTTGCCTGCAGGTCATAAAGCAAGCCATCATGCCTTGCATCGAACCCACCACCGGGGTGCAGCAAGAGGCCGGAATGTCCACGCCAATAAAGGCTTTCACAAACCTGGAGGCCTCATTTTTAAAATCCGAAATGCCTTCCAATGGTGGATAAACAGAAGCAACGCCCGATTTCAATGCTTCAATTTCGGCTTCAACACCGATAGGTGAAGCCTTCAGCCCGGGTACGCCCATTTCCATTCTGGCCATTTGTTTTCCCGTTTGTTTTTCGATTTCATTGGCAATCCCAACGATTTCCCGGATGGTTGCTTTGCTGAAATTTGGGATTCTAAACGATTGGATGATTTTCTCAACAATGTGTCGGTCAAATGGCGTATTATTCATAATGAGTTGTAATTGAAATATATAGATGTATTGGCTATACCATGGGTGCATCTTTGTACTAAGATCTGGTGGTTGAAAGCCACCACAAAAGTACAAAAAACCGCCTTTCTCAAGAAAAAAGTTTTTTAGAATGCTTGTGGATTCAAGAAAACTCTCTATATTTGCACCCGCAATCGAGCAGATAGAAACAGTGGTTTTTACCAATCAAGATGCTTCGATTGTCAACCCAAACGGTGTGGTAGTTCAGCTGGTTAGAATACCTGCCTGTCACGCAGGGGGTCGC
>CAYYJF010000102.1:0-3762 GCA_964472175.1 uncultured Bacteroidales bacterium
CCATTATCCACAACAGTGATGGAGTCATCTTCGTTGATGGTGACATCAATCTGATTGCAATATCCGGCTAGGGCTTCATCGATTGAATTGTCCACGACTTCGTAAACCAAATGATGCAGACCCTTCAGACCAGTATCACCGATGTACATTGATGGTCGCTTTCTAACAGCCTCCAAACCTTCCAGTACCTGGATGCTGTCTGCAGAATAGTTTTGAGAAGCGTCCAATTTTTCTTCTTCACTCATAGAATGGGTTCTTTTAATACTAACAAACTTATTAACAGACTGCAAGCAACTCTATTTCAGAGGCTTAAAGTATGTGATTTCTAAAAAGAATGATGCCCGAAATGCTTTATCCGTTTGGGCAAAACCGAACAAATATACAAAAAAGGCACCAATTGAACAAGATTAAAACAACAAAAAAAGGCCACATCGAAAGATGCAGCCTTCTTAGTTATATCGGCCTGAATTACAGCTTGTTAACTCTCTTTGTGAGTTTGGATTTCAAATTGGCAGCCTTATTCTTGTGAATAATGTTTTTCTTTGCCAATCTGTCCAACATGGATGCGACTTTGGACAACATGGAAACAGCTGCTTCCTTTTCTGTTGCTTCACGCAAGTCACGAACTGCATTACGGGTTGTTTTAGCGTAATAACGGTTGTGCAAACGCTTGGTTTGCGTTTGACGAATTCTCTTTACGGATGATTTGTGATTTGCCATTTCGACTAATCTTAATTTGATTGCATTATAAATTGTAGCCCATAGGGGAGTCGAACCCCTCTTTCAAGAATGAAAATCTTACGTCCTAACCGATAGACGAATGGGCCAGCCTGTCATGCTTTAACCCATTTCAAACCCGTTGGTCCTTGGTTGTCAAAGCGGGTGCAAAGATAGAATGGATTTTTGTTTTGACCAACCTTTTTCAGAAAAAAATATCCAGAATTGTCGATTTTTTACAAAATATGCGCATAACATACTGCACTACAGGGCTCGGGGCACATTCTGCAAAACGACATTCAGCCGATTGCCATCCTTAAATAGGTCAATGGCCTTCTGAACGCAAGGATCATATTTGAGCGATGCCTGCAATTTGCCAGACTGGAAATAATATCGGCTGACAATTTCAGACACTAGCAAGAGTTCAATTTCCGATATCCCTGCTTTAAAATCCGCTTCCAGGCCGGCAGATAATTTGGATTCTAAAAGTTGAATTTCACTGGCTGTCTGATCCAGCATACCATCTTCTTTGATCAATTGTTTGAGTTTTTCCAGCATTTTGAAACTCCGATTCTCGTATTTGAAATTTTTCGATTGGATAAAAGCCAGAAAATCCTGCAAATCGGACTCCTGAAGTTTGAATTCGGAAACCGCACTTATCTTTTCATGTTTTTGAAAATACCGATTGGCGTATTCGAAAATATACAGGCTGTCCATCAAATCCATGGCCAACTGAGAAGTTAATTGATCCATGCATTTGATATCGGGGATAATGCCCCCGCCATCACGCACCGGCCTTCCGGATCTGGTTTTGAATACATGGGTCAAACTGTCAGGAATACGGCCGACACTTCCATCCTCGTTTCGATTGGAATAATCAATGGCTTGAATGCATCGGCCACTGGGAATGTAGTATTTTGCTGTGGTAATTTTCAACACTCCGTTATAGGAAATGCTTCTGGTCGTTTGAACCAAACCTTTTCCAAAGGTTCTATTGCCTAAGATGACAGCCCTGTCCAAATCTTGCAATGCACCAGCAACAATTTCCGAAGAGGAAGCAGAGCCACTGTTGACCAAAACAACCAAGGGCATGAGGGTATCAACTGGCTGTTGAATGGTCTTGTATATTCTTTCCGATTGACTGATACGCCCTTTGGTCCGTACAATTTCCTGACCTTTGGGCACAAATAAATTACAAATGGATACAGCCTCATCCAAGAGTCCGCCGCCATTGCCCCTCAAATCTAAAATGAGGCTTTCTGCACCCATCGATTTTAATTGAATCAAGGCATTGCGCACTTCTTGCGTGGACTTGGTGGTAAAACTATTCAGGTTGATGTAGCCGACTTTTTCTCCCACCAAACCAAACCATGTCACCTGATTCATTTGAATCAATTCTCTGGTGATGACTTTTTTGACCGGTTTTTTAAACCCGGGACGCATATAGACAATTTCAACGGTGGTTCCCGGACCTCCTCTAAGCAGATCACTGGCTTTATTCATATCTGAGCCAACCATCTTGACGCCACCGATTTCCAACAGCTCATCTCCATACTGCAATCCGGATTTCTGTGCCGGCAGACCGTGATATGGTTCAAACACAAGCACTTTACCGTTGCGTTGACCAATAATGGCACCAACGCCGCCATATTCACCGGTGGTGATGAATTTCAATTCATCGGTTTCTGCCTCGGCAATGTAATTCGTATAGGGATCGTATGCGCTCATCAACCCTTCAATGGCCCTTCCTAAAGCCACTTCCGGCTTGACACTATCTACATAAAACTGATTCAGTTCACCATACAAGGTGTGAAGAATGTTGAAATTTTTGGAAACTTCAAAAGCCTGCTTATTCTGTGCATTTAAGAGCTGCACAGAAGCGATGAGGCTCCAGCAAACAGCCACGATGAAAGTTCGGTTTTTGATTGTCATATCACTTGCTTGATCAAAACAGGGACTGTATTTCCAACCACGTTTCGGGTTGCATCTTCGGTCCGATGACTTCGATGACTTTTCCGGCTGTAACGGTGCCGTACCTGGTGCATTCATGTAAGTCTTTACCCAAATGCATCCCATATAAGAATCCGGCAGCAAACAAATCGCCTGCACCTGTGGTATCCACTTTGTTGGCAGGGATGGCCGGCAAATGGACACAGCGGTCTCCTTTTTGAGCCAAAGCTCCTTCCGCTCCTATTTTAACAATGGCGATTTCACATTTTTCAGACAGGAAACCGACAGCGGAATGGGGTTCTAATCCGGTCAATGATTTGGCTTCTTCTTCATTGGCAAAAACCATGTCAACAGACTTTTCAATCAAATCCGTCAGAAAATGCCTGTTTGCATCCACGACATTGTAGCTGGCCAAATCCAATGCCACTTTCAGACCATTCAATTTAGCAAGTTCTACAGCTCTTAAAACCAATGCCTGATTTTGAACCAGATAGCCTTCAAGATACAAAACATCGTGCCCTACAAAATCTTCGGATTTCAAATCATCAGGTTGCAAATTTGCGGCTGCTCCCAAATAAGTGGCAAAAGTTCGTTCTCCATCTGAAGAAACAAAAGCGAAGGCTTGACCAGAGGCATCTGAATCGTGCAACAAAAGCGTCTTCACATCATAAGACTCCATATCTTTACGATACATTTGGCCAATTTCATCAGAGTGAACTTTGCCAATAAATGCGGAAGGCACACCCAATTTTGAAGCTCCCGTAATGGTATTTGCGGCAGAGCCTCCGCAGGAAACCTGCATGATGGAGCCTTGCATTTTATCATGAATCATCTCAAAACGAGCCGAATCAATCAATTGCATACTTCCCTTGGGCAAACCCAACTCCAACAACATGTCGTCCGATTCAATGGAGACGTGTACGTCCGTAATTGCATTTCCCAAACCCAATAGTCGAATCATATTCTTAGATTATTTTCGCAAAGATATTGGATATTTCGAGAATAACTCTTACTTTTGCCCCGCATTTTAAGAGAATGCACAACACTCTTCAGTAGCTCAGTCGGTTAGAGCATCTGACTGTTAATCAGAGGGTC
>CAYYJF010000103.1:0-3600 GCA_964472175.1 uncultured Bacteroidales bacterium
GAAGCCAGCAACCGATATGAACCGGAAACCGCCCAACCCAGGAGCAGCATGATGACAGGAATCAAGACCAAATACCACACAAATCGCTTAAAATCAGCATTGGTCGGCTTATTCGTTTTTTCATCCGAAGGAAATTCGATGGCATCAAAAGGGCAAGAATCCTTACACAACTTACAACTGATACATTCCTTGGGCGTAATGCTTAAATGCTTGAAAGACAGCCTTGAAAATGTTTTCAACAAAGCGCCATACGGACAAACAAAACGACAATAAGGTCTGGCCACAAACATGCCAATCAACAAAAAGGCAACCCCCAGCACCAACATGTGAAATTCAGCACCCAGACGGAAGAAGCCCACAAAGGGGTCAAATTTGCAGATGATAAAATCGGTGCCAGTGGCCGCATATAAGACCGCAAAAGAGAGATACACAAAAGGAAACAAACCCAGCGATTTCTGAATCCAGGGCGCGACTTTGACCGCTTTGACAATAACCAAATCCTGTATCACCCCCAATGGACAGGCCGAAGCACAGAACAAACGTCCCATCACCAGGGCAAACAACAAGGGAATCGCAAATGTCAAAATGACGGTAAACGGAACCGCATAGCCTTCGCCAAAGAGCGCCAACGCCATGTTTTGAATCGATCCGACCGAACAAATACAGCCTTCTCTGAAAAAACCAAAATAGGCCAAAGAAAACACCGACAGCCACAAAATGCCTTTTCTGGAACGCTTTTTAAAAATAAACCAGGCCGTGAGGGACATCACCAACACCAGCAAGCCGACATCCAGATAGTCCATCAAAAAGCTGTCCGGTTGCGGAATCACCGTTTCAGGTACCTCATAACCCGATTGAAATTCGGGTTTTGGAAACCGCTGCTCTTGCACCAAAGTCAATATTCCCATCATCTTACAAGGTTTTACCTTTAATTTTATACGCTTCACCCACAGGCACTCTGCTGATGGCCTTGGACGGGCACACCTTGGCAATGGCACATTCATTGCACTGCGCACACAAATGCTGGTTGATCTGCAAATGCAAAGAACCATTTCCAAAAGAAGTACAACCGGCCACACATTTGGCACAACCAATGCACAAATCTTCATTGATGTGGTAAGCATAGTATGGCGCTTCAATAAACTTTCGCTCAATGGCAGCCGTCGGACACAATTGGTTTTCAGCCGCCGTATTGCGCGCCAAATGATCGGGTTTCAAATAGCCCCCGCACAAATCACAATAGCCGCACAGGGCATAAGCATGTACACATTTTACAGCCGAAGGCGTGAGCACACAATCGGTGGCACACCGACCACAACTGGTACACTTAAACGGATCAATCTGCCAGACATAGTCTTGAGAACGGCCCTGAATGAAGGAAAATCCGGCAGCTCCCACCACCGTCAATCCCGCACCCAAACGCAGCACGTTCTTTATAAATTCCCTTCTGTTTTGAGGTTTAGCCATCGTCTATTCCTGTTTTCGTTGTTTGTACGACTCAAATTTTGGCAATTGGCACCGATTCGATTTCGGGCAAGAACCACAGGATGAATCCGATGCACAGGCATTGGCTTCATTTTGCTTCAACAAGGAGGGAACAGCCGTAGCAGCCGCTACAATCAAGAGGCTTTTCCCCAATTTAATCATAAAACTTCTTCTATCCATTATACGGTCGTTTTTGGAACAAATACCCGCAACAACTTTTTATCAAAATCCAGTATCCATACGTTATCTTCCTCATCAACAGCAATATCCGGAGCTTTGGTCGATTTTCCAAACACCGTTGGCGCTGCCACGACTGAAACCAAATCACCCGAAGGACTCGATATCTTCACGCGCACCAGGCCTTTTTCGGAAGTCACAAACCGGCCATCTTTCAACCAATCAAAATAAAACGGATTGCAGCAACCGCTAAATCCACCGATGTGAAAGGCCGCTTCACCCCAAAAACTTTTCAGGGCACCGCTTTGCGTATATTGCTGCAGCAAGTGCATGCCGGGATTGGTCACCCACAGCTCCCCTTCCTTGTTCACCCTCACATCGAAGTGTGCACTCGGGACAATGAAACCATGTTGATCCGACACCCCCGATTCACCCGAAAACTGACTCAATGCATGCAGCTTTTCATCCAGCACCCGAACCACTTTCTTCCCTGCATCTGCGATGAAAATACGGTCATTTCCGGCAGCAATCGAGGAAAAAAACGAAGCATCACCCCAAGCCGTGGAGCGCTGTACTTCTTTAAATAGTGCGTTGTATTCAACCACATAGCGCTGAAATCCGACAAACACCGAGCCAGCCTCGTTGACAGACAGACAAGATGGTTTGTCTGTGAAGGCATGAAAAGCAAATTCTTTGCCATTTTGATCAATGATTTGCATTCCGTTTTCCAAAAGCAGATAGATGTATTTGGCGTCCATTTCAAATGCCACAGGAACGCCCGATTTGATGGAAAGCTGTTTGGTTTCTTCGTAGCCAATTAAATTTTCCGGAACTTCTTTTTGTCTGTCAATATCGTAGGTAAATGCCTCCAGGGTTTTTTGCTTTTGATTGTTCGTGGTCACATGATAAACAACCACAGCCGTCGAAACCACAAAAATCCCGACCAATCCCCAAATCAACCAAGTTGTCTTCATACACTTATTTTTTCAAGTCTATACAAATCATTTTCTTTGAATCACGCAACAACATATAGCCGTCAGCAACAGCCAAAGGCGCCCAGGCATCAACCCCTGCAAACAAAGAAACCTTGTCGATGAGTTTGAACGCCTTTTCACTTTTTTGAACCACATACAAAGTTGCATCGTCGTTCAGGACATAAAAACGGTCGTCGGCCAAAATATAGGGACCCAAACCAAATTTGATGTCAGAACCACTCGACCAAACCACCTTGGTGGGATCGTCGGAACTTACGCAAACCATCTGATTTCTAAGCGTTTTCGCATCTTTTGGTAAAATACCATACAAGTGTCAATCCAGAAAAATGTGTGTTTGTTGCTCACTCGAAAGGCCGTAGCCAGGTTTGAAACTTTTGAACGTTTCCACCTCAAACGACTCCCCTTGCTGCTTCAGTTGCAAGACCATACTTCCGGCCCCATAACCGGCAGACAAAAAGATTTTACCATTGGGCATCCCAATGGGAGAAGGCGCCACCACCGATTTGTTCCACGCATTGGTTTTCCACAAGATTTTCCCGGACGAACCAACGCCGACAACACCGCCTACTGCGCTGTAAACCATCATCTTAATGCCATTATATTCGAATGGCATCACCGAAGAATGCGACATTTTCCAGCCATCCGGATTGGGCGTTTCCCACAATACTTTTCCTGTGGCACATTCAACCCCAATCAACAAAGCATTGCCACCCGTGGCCAACACCGCCACACCATCCACAATCAAAGGACATTGACCGGTGTACCACAAAGGAATTTCAGAACCATATTTTTTGGCAATGTCCATGCCCCATAGAAAATCGCCGGTCACCCTGTCCAGACACATCACATGCCCCATGGGACCCATCGATAAAATATATTTTTCGGTCACAGCCGGAACCGTTCTGGACATCCCGTGATTGCGCTTCACATGCACCGAATACCA
>CAYYJF010000104.1:0-3565 GCA_964472175.1 uncultured Bacteroidales bacterium
TTTCAAATCCTGAAAACATTTATTCCAAACCATTGAAATGTGATTACAACCCGTATGAATGACATCTCTTAAGCAAACTCGAATCGTACTTTGCAAAAAAAATGTTACTTTTAGACATCACATTGAATACCTTAGATGAAATCATTTCCCCATTATACGCAACTTGATGCAATGGATTGTGGTCCAACCTGTTTGCGTATGATTTCAGCCTATTATGGCAAACAATTTTCCGTTGAACAATTAAGAGAAAAAAGCCACCTTTCAAAGTTGGGCGTGAGTTTGTTGGGAATCAGCGAAGCCGCTGAATCCATCGGTTTTAGAACATCCGGCGTACAAATATCCCTAAACCAGTTATGTGAATTGTTGGTCTTACCTGCCATCATTCATTGGCAACAGAACCATTTTGTTGTCCTGTACAAGATTCGAAAAACCCGCAAAAAAGGCTATTTGTTTTATGTTTCCGATCCGGGGAAAGGCAACATTCAATACAGTGAAGCAGAATTCATAGCAAACTGGGCAAGCTCTGTCAGAGAAGGAGCGCGCATAGGCACCGCATTGATGCTGCAACCCTCGCCTGAGTTTTATCAAATTGAAAATCAGCCACAAACCAACAGCAGAAACCTTTCATTTTTCCTCAAATACTTAAACCCCTACAAAAAGGAAGTCGTTCAAGTCTTTATTGGAATGCTTCTGGCCAGCATCATTCAGCTCATTTTTCCATTTCTGACACAAGCACTTGTCGATGTGGGGGTTAGAGATCAAAATGTTGGATTCATTCAATTGGTGTTGTTGGCTCAAATTGTTTTGTTCATTGCAAAATTATCGGTCGAATACATACGGAGTTGGCTTTTATTGCACATGAACACCAGAATCAACCTGGCTATCATCTCAGACTTCTTAATTAAATTGATGAAAATGCCGCTTGGCTTTTTTGATACAAAGCTCATCGGAGATATCATGCAACGCATTGGCGATCACAAAAGAATAGAAACCTTTCTCACCGGCAGTTCACTCAGCACCTTGTTTTCGGCCATTCAATTCTTTGTATTCTCCTTTGTTTTAGGTTATTACGATATCCGATTGTTGTTGTTGTTTTTGTTTGGCAACACCTTATACATCCTTTGGGTCATCTTGTTTATGAAGAAGCGCAAACTACTGGATTTCAAACAGTTTGAACAAGCGTCAAAAGAACAAAGCAATGTCATTCAGATGATTACAGGCATGCAGGACATCAAGCTGAACAATTGTGAGCGTCAAAAGAGATGGGGGTGGGAGCGCATTCAAGTCAAATTGTTCAGAATCAATGTGAAAAGCCTGGCGTTGGGTCAAATTCAACAAGTTGGTTCCGTCTTTTTCAACCAAACCACCAATTTGTTGCTCACTTTTATCGCTGCAAAAATGGTCATTGATGGGCAAATTACCCTGGGTATGATGCTGGCAGTCACCTACATCATCGGACAAATGAATGCACCCATTGAACAATTGATCGGATTTGCCCAATCCCTTCAGGAAGCTTCGATTAGCCTGGAACGATTGAACGAAATTCATGTCAAAAAGGACGAGGATTTTTACGATGACAAACGAATCAATGTGATGCCCAAATCAAGAGAAATCTCTGTCAATCAGATCGATTTCAGTTATGATGGCACTGAAATAAACAAGGTATTGACCAACATTCAATTAAAAATTCCCGAAAACAAAGTGACAGCCATTGTGGGTGCCAGCGGAAGTGGAAAAACCACACTCATCAAACTGTTGATGGGATTTTATCCACCATTAAAGGGAGATATACTTATTGGCGATGTTTCTTTGTCCAACATCAATCCACATTTGTGGAGAAACCATGTTGGGTCTGTCCTTCAAGATGGATATCTCTTTTCTGATACCATTGCTGCCAATATTGCTTTGGCAGATGATGATCCAAACATAGATCAATTGCGTCAAGCCGTTGATATGGCAAACATTAGAGATTTTATTGAAAGCCTTCCACTCAAATACAACACCATCATTGGTATGGAAGGGATGGGACTCAGCCAAGGGCAAAAACAAAGAATTTTAATTGCCAGAGCCATCTATAAAAATCCAGACATGCTGTTTTTTGATGAAGCCACCAATGCCCTGGACACCAACAACGAGAAAGCCATCATGCAAAATCTGGAACGCTTCTACGAGGGGCGGACCGTGGTGGTGGTCGCCCATCGCTTAAGTACAGTTAAGGATGCCGACCAAATTCTTGTCATGGACAAAGGTCGCATTGCAGAAATGGGCACACACGACACCCTTGTTGCTCAGAAAGGGCTTTATTATCAGCTCATTAAAAACCAACTCGAACTTGGTCAGTAAAATGGAAATAAACAAGGAAATAGAACTCAGAAGTCGGGAAGTGGAAGATGTCATGGGCACCACACCCAAAAAAATATTGCAATGGGGTAGCAGCATCCTTTTTATTGTAGTCATAACCTTATTGATTGTCAGTTATTGGGTTACATGGCCACAAAAAGTAGTAGGAGATACGCTCGTAAGGAATCAGCAAAAAAGCCAAACAATTGTGGCAACAATATCCCCCGATGCAGTTGAAAAAATTCAAATCGGGCAAAGTTCATACATCCGATTTGATAATTTTCCTGAACACAAATATGGTTTTTTGAATGCACAAGTTGTTGAAATAAAGCCAACAATCAATGAAAATAATCGGTTTGAGGTATTGCTACAACTTCAACAAGGTTTTAAAACAAGCAAGGGCTATTCCATCCCATTGAACAAAGATTTGATCGGAAAAGCAGAAATCATTACGGGGAAAAAACGCATCATAGAATTGCTCTTCCCCTAAAAAAAACGATCATTCCTTTGGGAGAAAAAGGGTAAAAGTACTTCCTATACCTGGTTCACTTTCAACAGAAATGCGGCCTTGATGGGCATGGATAATTTTCTGTACCACATTCAAACCAACACCAAATCCGGACAAAGACATCCCATCATTTCTATCACCCCGATTGAATAATTCAAATATCCGTTTCATCGATTTTTTATCCATACCAAGTCCATCATCCTGAAAACTAATGGTATAACCCTTCTCCATTTTTGTACAAACGATGGTGAGGTGGACAACCTCATCGGCATATTTGACCGCATTCTCTACCAAATTGTAAAATACGTTCTCCATCAAAACCAAATCCATCGGAATAAAAAAACGTGAGGGCGTTAAATGAATGCTGAAATGAACCGTCCTTTGACTCTGGTTTAGACGCTTGACCCGTTCACAAATTTGGCCCAAAAGCAATTCCGCATCAACCATGGTTTTGTTCACGTTCAATTTTTTGTTTTCACCCACAGACAAGTACAGTAAGTTGCTGATATTATGCAACATCCGCTCGCTATAATCAACCCCCAGTTGAAACACATATTGCGATTCTTTTTTCAATTCAGTGCCTTTTCTTACCTGATTCAGCATCATTTGTATGCTTGAAATGGGCGATTGCAAGTCGTGCGCCAACATCCTGGTATATTCCACCAACATGTCGGAAAAATGCTTCTGTCTGTTGTAGTTTTTAAATTGAAGGATCAA
>CAYYJF010000105.1:0-3266 GCA_964472175.1 uncultured Bacteroidales bacterium
GATTTTTGGGGCACCTGGTGCGGACCCTGCAAGGAAAATATGAAATATGTGAAGGGATTGAAAGACAAACTCAAAGGACAACCCATTGTTTACATGTATTTTGCCAACAGATCTCCGGAAGATTCATGGAAAGCCATCATCAAGGAAATGGATCTGACAGGCGAGAATGTGGTGCATTATCGTTTGCCCGAGGCACAAGAAGCCATGATTGAACGGCTTTTTAATGTGACAAAATTCCCGACCTATTTGCTCATCAACAAAGAAGGGAAAGTAATCAATACCGATGCACTTTCTCCCAGAATGAAAGAAAGCACATTGAAGCAGATTTCCGACTTGTTATAGCATCAAGATCATTTTTACAGAAAAGAACCCCGATTTAAACTAAAATTGTCTGTCATTTCTATAAAATGTTATAGAATGACAGACAATTTTGTATTTTAAATAATTTTGGTTGTGAAATATCAATACTATTGCTATTTTTACGCCGGTTTTGTTCGTCTCAGCGAATCAATCCAAATGAATTACCCCATTTAGAGCATCTATCCACTCCTGGATGAAACTAAAATGGGGTAATTTTTTTATGGTCATTTCGCTATTTCAACCTTTCTAACAAGGGTCTCTCCCGTTTTTCTGATAATCTTTTCAATATAAATGCCTTTGGACGGTTTTTGAATCCGTTGTCCCATGACGTTGAAGTATTGAATTTCTCTCGTATTGCCATCATTTTCTGGTTGGTTCAAAGCGGTCGTTTGCGTGCTGGTCATGAATATGGAGGCATCTCCAAACTCGAAGACAGGGCTTGCGCCTGTTTCTGATTTTGTTCGAACACCCAGGGTGATGCTGCCTTTCAAAGACACATTCTTGAACCCAACTTGAGTCAGTTCGAGTCCACCTTTGGCAAAATCGGTGAAGATGGTATCGATACCATTGATCACATAGAAGGTCGCCGATGACGGGCTGCTCAAATTGCTTGTGGAACGGGTCTTTAAGTAAATCGAATAGGTTCCCGAAGGCAAACTGCTTACACGCTGTTCAAACGATACAACAGACATGTTGTTTAGTTTTACGTGCGTATCGCTAACCGGATTTAAATTGACTGCCAGACTGTTCGGACCCGCATTCAAACCTGTTAAATTGTTGGAGGTAGTCCAGCCCGGGAATGTAGTTGTAAACAATCCGCTTGTTTGTTGCAAGGTATAGAAGTTGGGGTTTTTAATGTAAAAACTCATATCCAAACTATCCAAAGCGTCCGGATCTGATGAATTTGCTTTCAACTTCAAAGTTCCATTGGTCAAAGCTTCCGTATAAGCCGTTGGGAGGTTGCGTTTTAAGAATGTAATGATGGTTTCGTCGTCTGTGATTGCATTCAGAGCAGGAGCCAACTTGGTTGAATCCAAACTCAATACAAATCCAAGTTCATAACCTTTTTGAATGCGGTAAGTCAAAGCCGGAACCGCATTGTTGATCCAGTTTGGAACCAAGCTTGCATAATGGTTCAGACTGTCTGTTGCCGTTTTTACGAGACTGGCACTGTTGCGGTCCACAGAACCATACACAGACATAAAGCTAACCAATTTTTTGTATGGTGCGGAGTTGCTGTATTTGGTTGATGCATACCTCGCCAATTGGTTGTTGGCTGCCTGAATGCTGGCTTCATACAGATCGATATTGTTGATGTATGAACGGGTAGCAGTTGCTGCATTTGTCAACAAATCGACAGCCTCTAATATGCTTGAAGGAGAAGTTAGTACTGCATTGGTGTAGGTGTCGATGGTGTTTAACAAGTTGGTTTTAATCGTGCCATTGTAGATACTCGAATCGGCCAGGGTTTTAACAACATTGGCTTCAGCCAGGGCTTCATTGAACATGGCCAGATATCTGATGGCCGGATCGATGGTTGTCGTTACTTTCACGTTTCCGACAATGACACCATTCCAGCCAGTGCCTGCAGTACCCCAATTCAAGATGTAGTTGCCATCGGAGGGTACTTCAAATTCATACGTGCACAATTTAGCTCCGGTTGGGATGTTGGCCGCAGAGTTGTTGAGCGTATGCGTGGTTGTAATGCCCTTTTGCTCAAAAATGGTCGAGCCTGATTGATTGGAGACGGCAAAATCCAAGGTGAGGTTGGTACCAGTCCAAATCGAATAGTAGAACGAAACCGCATAATTGCCTTTTTGCAAATACAATCTGGAACCATCGTAGGTTCCGTATTTCAAACTAGAAGTTGTGCCTTCGTCTCTGAGATAGAATCCTGCATTGTAATCACCGCCATTGGGGAAATCTATTAATCTTGGACCACTTGTTAAACCACTGGTATTTTGTACACGGGTGTTGCCGTTCCAGGTAAGAATCCAACCAGCAGGAATGATGCCGCCTCCGTCAAGACCGTCCTCGAAAACGGTTTGAATGGTGTTGTTGCCTCCTGTTGTTGCCACATAGAATTTAATCACATCGTTTTTCCATGCTTGTAAACCATAATCACTGATCAAATCGGATACCGTAATTTGGTATTCACCCTGTAACAATTGAACACTTTGGGGCAATACAAAGGTCAGGGTATCTGAAAACCCGGTTTCCTGAATCAGCAAAGTCGTGGTGTCGGTTTGGCCAACTTTCACCAATTTTGCGGTGGCTTTTGAACAATCGACCTTATTGTTGTATTTGAATTTGAAGGTGTTGGTGGTTAAAGGCAAGTTGAACGAACCGTTTTCCGGATTGGCACTGACAAATTCCGGCGTTCCAAATTCTTTTTTGCCCACAATGGTGGACATACTTTGTGCTTCAAGCGTGACCTGAATGCTGGTTTTTGTAGCGAATTCTCCTTCTTTCACGACATTCTTTGTGGCACTGGTTACATATTGTTCCCATCTGGGGACATTGGCATCAGGGATGTTGATGGTCAGGGTTTTGGATGTCGTGGCTTTGTTGATTAAGACGATGGATAATTCATCCCCGGATTGAAATGCGGACATATACACATCTGCCACCGGATTGCTGTTTACGCTTAGTCGGTAAGCACCCGGTCTCACAAATTTAGAAAATTGTGAAAAGCAAGCACCGCGTTTACTCATGGTACCGTCTTCTTTCATCGGACTGTATTGTCTGCGGATATACCACCAAATGTAGGTTTGCATTTCTGCATCCACCAGACATTTATGCATATGGTGACCTACCTCCAATGCTTCAGGCCAACGGTCTGCAGAAGCCTCATCGCTATTGGGGTGATAAACCTCTGTCATCCAGAATTCTTTGTTTGCTTTGCT
>CAYYJF010000106.1:0-2843 GCA_964472175.1 uncultured Bacteroidales bacterium
GAAAAATCGGGTGAAGTCCAACAAACTCGCAACCATTTACAACCCTATTGACATTGATTTGATTCAAAAATCAGCGGCGCAAAAAACATCAAATATCCTTCCCGATAAATACATCTTGTTTATTGGAAGGCTCGTTCCGGTTAAAAACCTTCCGTTTTTAATGGAGGCATATCACTTGTTTGAACAAAAAAATCCGGATTGTGATTTGGTTATTTTGGGAGATGGAACAATACGAAAACAACTTGAAGAGAAATCCAACGCACTCCACTTGGAACACAAAATTCACTTTATGGAGTCTAGATCCAACCCATACCCCATCATCAACCAGGCAACATTAATCGTTCTACCTTCTCTTTCAGAAGCATTGCCAACTGTTATTCTGGAGGCTTTTGCGCTCGGAAAAACAGTTGTTGCGACCCCAACTATGGGCGCCATTGACCTGCTCGAATCTGGTAAATTGGGGTACATTTCTAATGAATTTGACAACATTCAAGCCTTTTCAGAAACCATATCTTTAGGCATGAACCACCCCATTTCGGTCGATGTATTGCAGGAAAAAGCCATACAATTCAGCATCGAAACACAAGTGATTGCTCTGGAAGAATTATTAAACCCGCATTCATCACAATGAAGAGCCGCATTTTATTTTTCTGTCCATTGCCGCCACCAATTGGAGGACAAGCACTCATTTCTGAAATTGTATTCAATCAAATTCAGCCAAAATTCATCATCAATACAAATTTGAAAAGCAAATACCTGGGAACTATTTCGGTCTTGCTTCAGACATTCTGGTTGATTGTTTTTCATAAAATTGATTTGGTTTATTTCACTTGTACCAGAAGTAAAATGGGCGCATTGAAAGACTTTTTTTTGTTGTTCTTGTGTCATCTGAGAAAAATTCGTGTTATAAATCACTTGCATGGAAACGAAGTGATGGATTTATTTAAAGATCGCAGATTTGGTAAACTAACCCATTATTTTTACAATTTCATTGATGCCACCATTTTTGTCACGGAGCACCAAAAAGCAACCATTCCTGCTTCTTTAACCAACATGGAACGCATCGTAATCCCCAATTGTTATGATCCTGTTTTGGATGACTGCATACGTACATTGGACGATTCTATAGAAAGCACGAAGCTTCTTTTCATTTCATATTTAATGAAAAGCAAGGGGATTCTGGTCGCCCTGGATGTTTTTGAACGTTTGGCGGAATCCTATCCCAACCTAACGCTCAGCATAGCCGGTGATTTTTTGGGAGATGATTATATGTCCAAATCCGAAATCACGGATGTATTTCATCAAAAGTATGGATATCTGGAGAAAAAATTCCCGGGAAGAATACATTACCTTGGTGTGGTGATGGGAGAAGAAAAAAAAGCATTGTATTTGACAAGCGACATCTTACTGTTCCCTTCATTTTTCAAAACGGAATCATTCGGCTTGGTCAATGTTGAAGGCATGAGAACAGGAAATGTCGTGATTACGACAAACCACAATTTTTTACCCGAATTGGTTTCAGAAAAAGAAGGCTTTATCGTCAAAACCAATGACATCGAATCGACTTATGTGTCAATCAAATTTGTTTTGGATCATCCGGATCTCATGCGTCAAATACAACAGCACAACATGGAGCATGCAAAATTACAATATGCTCCCGATCGCTTAAAATTCGAAGTTCAAGCAGTTTTTAATCGCTTTATGGAAAAATAAGATTATGGAACAACCAAACATCCTGATAACAGGTGGATCCGGGTTTATCGGAACAAACCTGATGGCGCATTTCATCAATTATGGACAGCACGTTTTAAACATCGATATCGCGACACCAAAAAACGAACAACACCTACCCTATTGGAAACAAGTTGATTTGTTGGATTTTGACTCATTAAAAAGCGCCATAGAATCTTTCAACCCGGACTATATCATTCACTTGGCTGCTCGAACCGATTTGGATGGGAAAACACTCCAAGATTATGATGCCAACATCACTGGTGTAAAAAATCTGATACAAATTGTACAGTCTTTGAGAAACATCAAAAAAATTATTTTTACATCTTCCATGCTTGTTTGTCGGGTAAATTATTGTCCAAAAAATGCTTTCGATTATGCACCTACCACCTTGTACGGAGAAAGCAAAGTATTGACAGAAAAAACAATTTGGGAAAACACCATCCCTTGTCCATGGATAATCATCAGACCCACTTCACTCTGGGGACCATGGTTTGGTATTCCTTACAGAAACTTTTTTGATATGGTGCTCTCTAAAAGATACGTTCACATTGGAAATAAAAGTTGCACCAAAACATACGGTTTCATTGACAACTCCATCCATCAAATCACAACCCTGTTGAATGAATTATCGGATGAAATGACAGGTCGCATATTTTATATCGGAGATTATGACCCCACAAACATAGAGGCATGGGGGAACGAAATCGCTCTAGAATTGGGTTACAAAATAAAGAAAATCCCATTTTTTGCAGTTTTTGTTGCTGCACGCATTGGGGATGTACTAAAAAAGTTTAATATTGCATTTCCGCTGACAACGTTCAGATTAAATAATATGACAACAAATAATATTGTAGATTTATCTGATACCAAACAAGTAGTCCCAATCTTGCCTTGTTCGAGAAAGGAAGGGGTTCAAAAAACTTTGGCTTGGTTGAAGACAAATAAACTTGATTTATCATCATAATTTTTAAACTCTATGAAAAAAACACTCATTGCTTCGTTTTGTTTTGCCGCTATGGCAACTCAAGCTCAAACAAATTTGCAAGTGCATTATGATTTCGGTGAAAACCGCAATTACGTGACCACAACATTGGAAATGTTCAAGCCGG
>CAYYJF010000107.1:0-2782 GCA_964472175.1 uncultured Bacteroidales bacterium
TTTGACGAGTTATCAATCTTCAACAACAATAAAACCAACGGATGGTTTGACAATCAAAAATTGAACGAGAAATATGTGGCTACTTTAGAAGCCTTGGTTGAAAAATACAAAAACAACGCGGCCATCATACCTGTTTTGGCTATCGAAGCTGAACATTTCCAGGAAAAATATAGAGAACATGATACCACCACATTTCTGTATTTGCGAAAAGCCTATGATTTGTGCAAAATGGGGATCGATCGGTTTCCAAATGATGAAAGCAATGCCTTGTTGAAAAACATAATGGCCAGCATCACGCAAGAAAAAATCCGTTTAGAATACAAAACTGATGTCGGCTCTAAATCACCACTTCCAATCACTTTGGTATCAACGAATTTAGACAAGGCCATGTTGTCTGTGTATCAGATACATGCAACATCAAAAGCATTTCAACAGTTTTTAATAAACAAAAAAGACAATCAAAAAGGCTATTCCAACAAAACCCTGATTGAAAAGCGGGAACTCAAATTGTTCAAAGATGAAAATTTCCGCGCAACAGAGAGCAAACATGAGATTTCTCCGAAACCATACGGCATTTATGAATTTTGCATCAAATCACCTGAGACGTCGGATTCCATCGTAGGATACTATGTGGTCTCCGACTTCACATACGTATACAAATCAGGAAACGAAAACCAGATTTACATTTTGAATCGAACAACGGGTGAACCTGTCTCAAATGTCTTGCTGACAGCCTATGAGATGGTTTTTAGTGGAAACGAGCTAAATCTGATTGACAATGACGTTTACCAAACAAACATAGACGGGTTGGTCCATTTTCCAACAAAAAAAAATCAGCGAAATTATGATTTTTTCGTGGAAAAAGGAGAAGATAAGTATTTAGATATTACTTTGAGTTTTTATATACCATACAAAACGACAGAATCTAACTCAATGAAGCAAAGCATGGGATTGATTACCGACAGAAGCATCTACCGTCCCGGTCAAACCATCTATTTCAAAGGCATTCACAAAGTCGAAAACGGAGTGGACAGCTGGGTCGATTCAAACAAAACGTTCCATGTCACACTGAAAGATCCAAACAATCAGGTCATTGAAGAACAGACCCTTAAAAGCAATGATTTTGGTTCAATTAACGGGAAATTTTTGTTGCCAGTCAATAAAGTAAGTGGATCCTATCAAATTGCTGTAGACCAAGATGTTGTTTTTGTTCGTGTCGAAGAATATAAACGCCCATCTTTTAGAATTGAGATGGAAAAAATGAAAGAAGAGGTCTCGTTTGGAGAAAGAGTCTTGATTCGAGGTCATGCTCAAACCTATTCCGGTGTTTCTGTGCCCAATGGAAAAGCCATGGTACGGATTCAACAAAACCCACATTTCAGATGGAACAGAAGCGTTTCTTCCAAGATGGTGCATCAGGAAGAAGTCAACACCAATGCCGATGGACATTTTGAAGTCTCATTTACTCCTGAAAGAAACCCCGATATTTCGGGAGATCAATTATATCAATACGATATTCAGGTGTCAGTGACGGACGGAAAAGGAGAAACCCAAACCGGGAATCAACAGATCAGTGTCGGAGATCAAAGCTTATTCATTGTTTGTAATAAATACAGTACACTACATACAAAGAAAAGCCAGAAAACGCCTTTTGTCATTTATGCAGAAACCCTTAATGGAGAAAAAAAAGTTGCAAATATCAACTACAAAGTATACCGTTTAACAATGGATGGATTCGTGGATGACTATGTAAACAAGCCCAAAGAAATATCAAGAAAGCTGGTATTGTCGGGCACCCATCTCTCAAAAAAAGATACATTATTTCTGAATACAATAAATTTATATTCAGGGTATTACAATATCGTTTATTCCACACTAGACAAAAAGGGAAAAGTCATAACCGACTCGAGAAACTTCATTTTGTTTGATCCGAAAGATTCAAAATTACCTGTGCCCATGTATGAATGGAGCCATATGGAAAAAACAGCATTTAAAGTTGGAGAAAATGCCATCATCCAATACGGCACTTCCCTTCAGAATGCATTCCTTTTATGTCAAATTACAAAAAGCGACACCATCATTGAAAGCAAATGGATCAAGCTATCGAACGAAATCAAGACATTTACAAGACCCTTTACTGAAAAGGATGGGAGTGGGTACAAAATTCAATTTGTTTTTGTAAAAAATGACAAGGTTTACACTGAACAATTCACCATCAACAAAAAAATCAATGAAAAGAACTTAAAACCTTTTTTGAGCGTTTACAGGGACAAATTGACCCCAGGGAAATCTGCTGAATGGAAACTTACCATACCTGAACTCAAAAACAGCAAAAAAAAGGCTGAGGTTTTAATTTCCATGTACGATGCCTCTTTGGATGCCTTTAGCATGCATTCATTTAGATTCAACAATAAGCCTAGTACCAATGGTTATTATTGGCCTCCAATTTTGGCTAAAAATGCGTCAAGATTATTTGATGCTATTCACAAAGAACTTCATTTGATTGACACACAATGGCGCAACTATCCAGACATTGACTGGAAATACAATTTTTCTGGAGAATCAGGGGGTATAGGCATGGAAATAGCCGACTTACGAGAACGCCGTGTGATGCATAACACAGACGGCATTGCGAGATTTAATGCAAAAACTTCGAATGAAGGATTGGGTTTAAGCATTGTCTCGAATTCTGGTGAAATAGCCAATGAACTTGGGTTTTCAGGCGATTTGCAATCTTCTCAATCCATTGCCGCTCCGCTCACCATGCGCAGCAATTTCAACG
>CAYYJF010000108.1:0-2781 GCA_964472175.1 uncultured Bacteroidales bacterium
GATCTTATGCATCAGAGTTTGACCTTGGCGACGGAGCAACTACCAAAAAGTAATTAACACCAATTTTAAACATAAGATTATGGCAAAAGACATAAATATAAATGGAGCCGATTGGTGTGAAATGGTCTTCGAAGGAAAGAACAAAGGTTATGGAGCCTATGTGATGCGTTCGACCACCAGCAAACGTCACATTACAGCGATGTTTATTACATTCGCATTGGTCCTGTTTGTGATTTTTCTTCCTACTTTGATTGAAACGGTTAAGAAGTTGACGCAATCTCGCGTTGTCATGGACGAAAAAATCGTGATGGCTGATTTGGCGCCTATTGACGAACGTGTGAAAGAGGAAAATATCAAACAAACTGTTGAAGAAGTTCCCACGCCTCCTTTAAAAAGTACGGTCAAATTTACAGCACCGGTCATTACGGATGAGCCCATTGAAGAAGGTGAAGAGCTGAAATCCCAGGATGAGCTTTCCTCGTCAAAAACAACCATCTCTGTAGCGAATGTGATAGGTGATGATGAAGACCATGGTGTGGATATTATTGATTTGGATAATCACCAGATTGAACAACACATCGAAATTCTGGAATTTGCAGAACAAAATCCTGCATTCCCTGGTGGAGATGAAGAGTTGATGAAATTCCTTCAGAAAAATTTGAGATATCCAAATCAAGCCTTAGAAATGGGATTAGAAGGATCCGTTTTGATTCGATTTGTAGTAAATGGGGATGGCTCTGTGTCCAATGTGGAAGTTTCCCGTGGCTTTGATCCATCATGCGACAAAGAAGCACGCAGGGTGGTTCGAATGATGCCCAAATGGATACCTGGTCGCATGAGCGGTAAAGCCGTGCCAGTGTATTTCAAGTTGCCTATAACATTTAAAATCAAGCGTTAATCGTAGGTTTTATATGATCAATCATTTCAAAAGAGAAGAGATATCTATATTATATAGACTCTTCTCTTTTACTTATTTTTAAAGATATGGAACGTTTGGATTTTAAAATTTTGTGGGGCGTTGTCATGGTCTTTATTTTTGTGGCCATGTTTTTCATGCTCATATTTACAGATTTGTTTGAGCGTCAATTACTTATAGTCCGGTATTTTTTAGGAATTGTCTTTCTATTGTACGCATTTTTTCGTGTATGGCAGATTATACATTTGTTAAAGAATCAAAAGAAGCAATAGGGCGTTGGAGAGTTTATTTTTTTTATGTTACTTTTATTGACTGCTTGATACAATATGAAGTTTAAGAATTCAATTTTTGGTATTGTATGCGTTGTGGTTTTCTTCGCTTGTGGTGAACAAAAAAAACCACAACGAACAGATACGACGACAAAAGGATCTGTAAGGGTAATTACAGACGACTGTTTGTTGCCTTTAATGAATGAAGAAGCACTGGTTTTTCAGGGACTGTATCCGGAATCAGAAATTAAAATTTCTTCCACAAATGAAGTGGATGCCTTCAACTATCTGTTTCGTGATAGTGTGCGGCTGATTGTTGCTGCCAAAGATCTAACGTTCAAGGAAAAGGAAATGTTAAGGGCCAAGAAGTTGATGCCTCGCTCTACCCGTATTGCAATAGACGGTGTGGTTTTAATCATTCATCCATCCAATTTAGATTCATTGATTACAGTCGATGATTTCAAAAAGATACTTGATGGAGACATCAATTCCTGGAAGCAATTGAATTCAAAATCACCCCTGGGGTCAATACAGGTGGTTTTTGACAACAATGGTTCCAGTACAGTGCGTTATGTACAAGACTCTATCACCAGAGGTCTGATCAAGTCCAAAAACGTCTATGCAAAACAAAACAACAAGGAAGTTCTGGAATATGTTTCTAAAACACCGAATGCAATAGGTGTTATTGGATTGAACTGGGTTAGCAATACCGTTGATACACTCCAGTTTAGTTTTTCAGATAAGGTGCGCGTGATGTCCATCAGTCCATTTCTGGATGCAAGAGAAGACAACAGCTATGCCCCTTATCCAGCCTATTTGATTTTGAAGAGATATCCATTTTATAGGGATATCTACATGATTATCACAGATGCTCCCGGCTATTTGCCCTCTGGGTTTATGAATTTCGTGGCTGGCGAAAAAGGACAAAGATTGGCATTAAAGTCTGGAATGGTACCAGCCAACAGCCCAATGAGAATTGTACAAATACATGAATAATATTAATTTTTAAGAATAAATCTAGAATGAAGAAGAATCTTTTATTTGCGCTGATGGCCTTCGTGGGTTTGACTACATTTGCATCAAGCAACCCGGGAAAGGATTATTTCAGGATAATGGAATACACAAAGGCTAAGGCGTATTTTGACTCCGTTTTGGTCAATACGCCTGCTGAAAGCAATTATTTTTTGGGCGAAATAGCCCTGGCTAACGGTCAGACAGAAGAAGCGTTGGCTCACTTTGAAAAAGGGATCAAGTCCAATCCAAACTATATTCTCAATACCATTGGGAAAGGTAAAGTGCTGTTAAAAAGTGATCCGGTTCAGGGTGAAACCATCCTGGCTGGTGCGTTGAAAAAGAAATTCAAAAAAGATCCGGAAGCCAATATTGCCGTTGCCAGAGCCTTTTTCGAAGCTGGTTTAACCGATAAAATGACACAACAGCTTATCAAAACACGCAAAGTGGTCAAAAAAAATCCGGATTTGTATATTTTGGAAGGGGATATTTTAAAATCACAAAAAGAATACGGAAATGCCACTGGATCTTATGAACAAGCGCTGTATTTTGATGAAAACAATTTTGAAGCTGCCATCAAGCTCT
>CAYYJF010000109.1:0-2736 GCA_964472175.1 uncultured Bacteroidales bacterium
TATTTGTAGAAGGTAATTTTCTTCGTCTTTAAATTCAATTGGACAAATCCGCTTCGAATTCCGACAAAGAATGTATCATCATCCAATGCCACCATCGAGTTTGGATAAAGTCCTCTCCAAAACAGTTTTTCGAAAATCACCTCTTTACGTAAACCATTCAAGCGATAAAAGGAACCACTGCCTGCAATAAACAAATTGGAACCTCTTCTTAAAAAAACAGCAGGCGCGTCATTAAAATCAAGTATTTTTGAATAATTAAAAACATTACCGGTTCGATGCAATTGAAATAATGCTCCCTCGCTGGTTCCTAAATGAGCCAATCCCTCAATTACATAAAGGTTGTCTTCCATCTCAAATAAGTACAGCACATTGCCTTTTTTGATGCGAACATTTAATTCATTCACATTGTCTGGCTCGTAATACAAAACACCGCCCCATTCACCGTTGTTTTTCCCCTTCAGAGTACCATCCTTAATTTTAAGCTTACAATTGCAGTCGTCTTCACAAACATCCTTGGAGTAATCTTTTTTTTGAGCGCGAATCTGCCCATCAACCATGAGCACTTCGATTTCGAATCGCGACTGATTAAGCACAGTCAAAGAATTGGGGACCGAATCGACAGGTAGCGGGTATTCGACAAAATTGTCCGGAATTTTAAAAGTCTGCTGACTTAAACCACACGTAATAAACAAGGAGGAAATTAGGATACAACGTATTCGATGGTTCATTTGGATGGATTTTTTGTTTTATACGTTTTAACGACGATATATGTTTTGATTGCACCATTGTCGGGTTTCCTAACTTCAATTTCCCACATTTCCTGTTGCTTTGACTTGATTAGATATGTGTAAGAGGATTTAGAGCGATTACCCCAATGATTTGAAACTTCGCTTTTAAGCATCCCATTTTTGTAATACTCAAATTGTTCTGTTTTAGGGTTATTCACTTTATTTCTTGCCAAATATTGATACCTATCTATGAGTTGATTGTTCTTGTACAAAGAATTTATTTCACTAACTTTTACACCCATCGAATCTTTCCAAATGGTACTTTCTCGAACAAGTGCTCCACTTGTATACTGAAACGTTGTCAACCCAGATTGCTTGGTTAGGTATGCATGGCGTTCTATCGTCGACAAGCGCGCGCTTCGATCGTATCGATACGTGGCATCTTCCAGAACATGATCTTTACCATAGGTCGTTTTAGATACAATTTTTCGCTCGGCTGGGTAATAGTCAAAAGTTCTTTCAGCAATCAATCTTCCGTTCATTTTGCGCAAAACATGCCTTTTTACCAATTGATTCTCATCGTACTCGATATTCCATATATAGTCTGAAGCAGAGGCTTTCTGGTAGGATCGTGTAACGCTTTTCAGGAGTCCATTGGGATAATGGTCGTATGCAATAAAGTTGTGACCAGACGGTTGACTAAACTGCTGATACCAGTATTCAACCACAAAACCAGCATCGTTGAGAATAAAAACCATTCTGTTATTCGAATAAGGAACCGTATCGTAGATCCCCTTTTTTACTTCTGCACCAGTGTAGAGCTGCTCTGTATAGGATTTTACTCCTTTAAAGGGAAGCTTTTCAGGTAAATAATTTAATTCGTATACGCGATACATTTCTAAGTCGTAGTCGGGCGCAATTCGTTCATACCAAATCTTTGCTCCGATCTCCTTCATATCACTAAACGAGGGGTTACCAAAAAAAATATGCAACATTAAAAACACGGATGCTATCATGGCGTTAATTTTTGCACAAAATAACAAAAATAAAAGAGCATTCAATCGTTTTCACGTATTAAATGCTCTTTATACTTGCGTTCGTTGTAAATGTCCACGTCACTGCCCAGATCTTTTAGGGCATCGTTCGGGTTTCTGTAGTTACTTGCTGATTTTAAATGGTTTTATCGAACTTGTGAAATGTATGGCCTGAGGGATGGTTTGGTATTCATTAAGTACCCCGATTGCCGTGCATCCTACGCCGGTAGTTTGGTAGTCGAAATTGAATGTTATGCCATCTGATTTGATTAGATCATACGTGTATTTTGCCTTTGATAAATTTTCGGTGCTGTAATGATAACAATTGAAATTGAAGGATTGAGCTGCCGAAAACTCAATTCCGACTCCTTCAGCATTTGTCAATCTCACAAAGCGGTTGTCTGTACGCAAGCCACAATCCTGAGGAATCAAATACGGTACAAACATGGCATCCACGGTCGACTTGTAAAGTCCAATACGGTAGCCCGTTTTGCGGTCGGGATAATTTTCCTGCGGCCCACGTCCAAACCATTCAACTTGTTGCATTTGGTCATTGAATACCCATTTTGTTCCGATGCGAGGCAAGGACATGGGCATTTTCCCTTTCGGATTAATGAAGTGCTGTATACCAATTTCACCGTTGGGCGAAATCGTGTAAATCATCTCGTTATCGAAGCCTTCCCTGCCTGAATTTCCAAAAAGAGCACTTTCAATCATATGGACAACGACATTTTCAGCCTTTTTTTCAATCCTGAATGATTCAAGTTTTGACTTCATTTTATCCAGACCGATGGCGTACCATGCATTGGCAACCATCCTTCCGTAGCCATCGGTTCTGGGAGATATACTCACTGCAGGCGTGGTCCAGTCGTCCTGTTCGTTTGCCAGCGGGGCACGCCAAACATTGAGTTGACCTCCTTGTTTCAGCAATTCTGTACCCATGTATTTCATGGAGTACAATTGTCCATTGGCTT
>CAYYJF010000110.1:0-2682 GCA_964472175.1 uncultured Bacteroidales bacterium
GAAAAAATGGAAGAGTCTGAAAATTTTAAAACAAGTCCAACACTGACCAAAAAAATGTTCGAACGTTTCAGAAATTTATTTGACTAAACGGACTCACACCATTCGCAGGCCTCTGATTCAAATTCAATTTCAATCGTGGCATGTTGAACACCATTTTCTTTTAATACCTGATGTGCAGCAAATCTTAAGTTTTGCTGCATTTCTTTTGTGGTATTTTCAGCCACGACCAAATGCACGGAAGAGACCATTAAATCATTGTCCATGGTCCAAAGATGAAAATCGTGAACATCCACGACTCCGGGCTGTGATTTTAACAAGGCCGACAACCGATCCATTTGTACCTCATCGGGTTTACCCTGCATAAAAACCCTAAAAATGCGTTTCAGTGTTTGGAACACTTGAGTGAGCATAAACAAAGAAACACCAATAGACAAAATCGGATCGATGATTGGCACATCAAAAAAGTACATCAAAATACTACCCAACAGTACGGCAAACCATCCCAAAACATCCTCCAACATATGTAAAGAAACGGCACGTTCATTCATACTTTTGCCTTTCCTGAGACGCAGCATGGCATAGCCATTTACAGCAATACCCAAAACAGCAAGCATGATCATCCCTGCAGCATCAGATTGTATCGGATGAATCAAACGCCCTATGCTTTCGTACAAGACGATGGACGAACCTGTTAGCAGAATAATCACCGTAATGAGCGCACTCAATGTCGCATAACGCTTATAGCCATACGTGTAACGCGCATCTGGTTTCTTATCTGAAACCTTTTGAAAATACCAGGCCAAACCCAATGACACAGCATCACCAAAATCATGCAAAGCATCTGATAAAATGGCAACACTATTGGTTAAAATACCACCAATGACTTCTATGATGCTAAACGCTAAATTAATAAAAAAAGCCAGAGCCAAATTTTTTTTGGTTTCATGGTGGTGATCGTGATGATGTGCCATAACTGCTCTATTTTAGCCATTTATCCAACCAGGCAAAAAAGGTTCTCTGCCAAAGAATGGAATTTTGAGGTGTTGAAATCCAATGATTTTCATCGGGATATACCAGCAGTTGCGCCGGTATTCCTCTGAGTTTGGCCGCATTGAAAGCCTGCATGCTTTGAGAGGCCAATATTCTGTAATCCTTTTCACCATGGATACAAAGAATGGGCGTATCCCATTTATCGACAAATAAATGTGGCGATTGTTTGAATGATTTTTGGCTGATGGCATTGGATTTTTCCCAAAATGGACCGCCCATATCCCAGTTTTCAAACCACATTTCATCGGTTTCTACATATTGTGCGTCAAGATTAAAAATACCACTGTGGGCAATAAATGCCTTGAAACGCTTTTGATGATTTCCAGCCATCCAATACACGGTAAAACCGCCAAAAGAAGCGCCGGCACAAGCCAGACGATCCGCATCGACATAAGGTTCGTTTGACACCGCATCAATGGCTGAAAACAGATCCTGCATTTCTTGAGTCCCATAATGACCGCTGATCTCTTCTTTCCATTGCTGTCCCATGCCACTCACGCCCCTCCTGTTGGGGATCACCACAATATAGCCCTGTGCAGCCATCAACTGCGCATTCCAACGGTAGGACCAAAACTGTCCCAAAGTACCTTGCGGTCCACCAGTACAAAACAAAATGGCCGGATATTGCTTTGTTTTATCAAAACCCGGTGGATAAACCACCCATGTCAATATGTGCTTCCCATCGGTTGACGGGATCATGCGTTTTTCGACTTCGCCCAAGTTCAATTGACTGAAAATATCCTTGTTTTCATCTGTTAAGGGAACAGATGCTCCATTTTTTGGATCTAGGAGAAAAACCTCATTGGGCCGACTCAAAGAATGTTTGAGTGTCAACAGTCGATCCCCTGCATTCAATAGTTGTTCATAGTCACACTGTTCGTTGGTGATTTGTTTGAGATTACCACCATCTATTTGTATTTCAAACACTTGCGTCACCGCCTGCAACGCGCTTAAAAAAAACAGCGTTTGATTGTCTGAAGCCCAACAAATGTGGTGCACATCTCCATCCAGCGATTGAGAAACAAAGGTATTTTGTTCGGTTTCTAAGTCATAGACAAAGAGCCTGTCTAAATCCGACTCATAACCGTCCCTTTGCATGCTTTGAAAGGCAATCATTTTGCCATCGGGTGAGAACTTGGGATTGGTATCATAACCTTCCATCCCAAGAGTGATATTTTTGGTCGTTTTTCCGGCCAAATCGTAGAGAAAAATATCCGAGTTTGTGGACAACGCATATTCCATGCCGGTTTTTTTTCTGCACGTATAGGCCAACATTTGTCCATCTGGTGACCATGAAAATTGTTCTATTCCTCCAAATGGTCGCATTGGGGACTCGTAAGGCTGACCCTCTAATATATCCACAATGTTGTCCAGACCTTTGTCATTCAAGTCAGCGATGTGGGGATGCGGTACAGACTTCACCCATTCATCCCAATGTTTGTACATCAAATCATCCACGATGACACCGGAGGCTTTCTTTAAATCCGGATATTGATCGACCACTTTTTGACTTATAGGCACGGTGGTAATGAATAAAACTTTATGACCATCGGGCGACAATAAAAAGTCCTCAATGGACGTTGACAAGGTGGAGATTTGTTTTTTCTTTTTCCCATCCGGGCGCATTTTCCA
>CAYYJF010000111.1:0-2658 GCA_964472175.1 uncultured Bacteroidales bacterium
TCAACGAGATTTCCACCAGCAAGGTGAAGTATCACGATGTGGACAGCTATCAGAGTTTGTTGGCTATTATGAAGAGTGTTTAGGATATGACCATTCTTTATTTTGCATGCGAAGAATTTCCTCAGATTGTGTAATAAATTTGTTTTAGAGATCGTATAACATGAAGCACACACATCCATTCTTAATATTCATCATGCTGACCATCATGCCCTTCACGGCATGGTCGCAAGGCACAACTCCCGTTGTCACGTCAGCAGCCTATCAGATCAACCCCAACGCGGCCTATACCAAAACCTTTGATGGTTGGGGGGTGTCGCTCTGTTGGTGGGCTGGTATGTGCGGGAAGTGGAGCGATGATAAAATCGATGAAATGGTGGATTGGTTGGTCAGTCCTTCCGGCCTGAATTTCTCCATTTTCAGGTACAACATTGGTGGCGGCGACGACCCGTTGAATCGAAATTGCACGCCACATCACATGGGCAAAGGCAAGGGTTTACGGGCCGAAATGGAAGGATTTAAGGATTCGGCCAATGCCAACTACGATTGGAGCCGGGATGCAGCACAACGAAAAATCATGCTGAAAATCAAACAGAAACGACCGGATGCAGTCTTTGAAGCATTCAGCAATTCACCTCCTTATTACATGACCTATAGCGGATGCTGCGCCGGCAATAGGACTGCCTCATCGGACAACCTGAAACCCGAAAATTATCTGGCTTTTGCTCAATATCTGGTGGACGTCTGCAAATTTTACAAGGACTCTTTCAATCTGGAGTTCAAAACACTTGCTCCTTTCAACGAACCCAATACCAATTTCTGGGGTGCGAACGGTGGACAGGAAGGCTGCCACTTCGGAATTGCCTCGCAGATTCAATTCTTGAAAGTGATTGCTCCTGTACTGAAAGCTTCCGGTCTGAAGACCGTCCTATCGGCAGCGGACGAAACCAGTGTTTCTTCGGCTGTTGCAGGTTTCAAAGCGTTTGCAGCAGACTCAACGGTACTCGAAATGATCGGACAAATAAACACCCACACCTATTCGGCATCCAACCAAGCCAGAACCACCTTGCGTGCACTGGCTACCACATACAACAAACCCCTTTGGATGAGCGAAGTAGGGGCTGGAGGAAGTGGGATCAAAGGGAACCTTGCGATGACTCAAAAACTAATGGATGATATTCGGTACATTCAACCGGAAGCATGGCTCGATTGGCAGTATATGGAAGAATTAAACGACCAATGGTGCATGGTTCGAGGCTCTTTTGCCGATCAAACGTATGAGCGGGTCAAGAATTACTACGTACGCCAGCAAGTGAGTCGGTACATTCAACGAGGATCCAGTTTCTTGCTGGTACCGAACGAGCAAGCGTTGGCTGCGTTGAGCCCATCCGGTGATTCGTTGATTCTTGTGACCTTGAACAATGCTCCCCGAAATGCTTCTCACGCCATCGATTTGCGTCAATTTAACAGATCCAAGCAAGCCATCAGCGCTACGCGCACTTCGGAAACAGAAAACAACACTTCGATCAACGATTATGTACTGAAAGACTCCAAATTGGAGCTCAATCTGCCTCCATACAGCATCACCACCCTGGTGATACCGATTTCGAAAACTGTGCCTAAGCAATAGATGTGGTGTTATTTGTTATGAAGTTTTGAGACATGCTTTGTTGGTTTACTTGTTGATTAGTGTCAATAATCGTTTCCCCGATTCCGTGATTTTATACTGTTGGTCAGGGTGAGTTAAATTATCGGGATATTTCATTTCAATCCAGCCAACATTCAGAAGCTTATTGTGTAACGTAACCATTCGGCCTAGCGCATGTTGCTAAGTCGTTTTTGCCTCTCTATTTTTGTTGCAAAAAAAAGATGAGAGATCGCAGAACCCTTGCTCAGGCAAAAGCCTTATTAGAGCGTTATCAAATGAGTGGACTATCCGTAAAGGCTTTTTGCGCCGAAGAATTTATTAATCCTGTCACCCTGTATTATTGGCGTAAGCGTCTTCATCAGTTGGAAAGCCAAGAACCTTCCATGTTGGTACCTGTTCGTCTTGACCGGTCGGTGCCGGAGTATAATTTCTGCCGAATTTTGTTCAGAAACCACGGCAAAATAACCTGTTCCATCGGTTTCCGACACCATGCCTTTCAAGTTATTGCCTGCAGCAACCAATAAGGAAGTGCACACAAACACCAGCATGGATAAGATAAGCTTTTTCATGTTTTTTGTGATTGTTTGGATTAAGAGGTATTTATTGGGTAAAAATAGACAGATCACCGGGCATCAAAGGGTATCATTTGTTGTTTTATACGGTATCAAATGTTGTTTATCGGGCTGTACATACCTAAAAAACAAAGAGATTGTCTCAAAATCAATTGAAACAATCTCTTTATATAAAATGGATGTGACGGTGTACCGACCTACCTTCTCATGCTGAAGGGTTCAAACAATAGTGCTTTATTATTTGATGCGTGCAACAAATCCACCGCCTTTGGCCATACGCACGGTCAGGATGTCTTTCGATCCGACTTGCTTTTCTTCACGCTTGACGCTGGCTTGTTTGTCGCCATCAAAAACAAGTGTGGCCATGGACTTTTTCTTGATGAAATCCAAAGGAATTTGCACTGTTTTTTCGTTTGCACCATTCATCACACCAATCCACCA
>CAYYJF010000112.1:0-2653 GCA_964472175.1 uncultured Bacteroidales bacterium
TTTATGGTGAGGTCCCATTTGTAACAGAGCCCATTTTAACAGAAAAAGAAACCTTCAGAAATTATCCTAAAAAAGGAATAAAAGAAATTAGTGAATATTTTCTTGAAGATATAAGACCGTTTGTCAATGTGCCTTATCCTGGATACGGCAATATCAATGGAATCAATTCTCAGTTGTTTTTTATTCCCATTGATATTCTTTTAGGCGATTTGTGTCTTTGGTCTGAAAAGTATTTGGAAGCAGCATCCTATTACCGTAGTGTAATTTTCGATAGAAGCCTATCGAATGTAAACAAAAGAAGGTACACGAATTTGAATCAATTCTATCCTTCAACCTCAAGAACTGCAGCTTGGAGTACACAAACGCTGGCCTTTGAAGGGAGACCAATTGATAACTATAGTTCTGATTTTTCAAATGCTGGAATGAACACCAATGCCATTTGTGTTATTCCAATGCAGACCAATACGTTTGATGGAGTAGTTAGTGATTTGAGAAATGTATTTAATTCAACCATTGATAATTACTATTTCAATAAAGTGACCTATTCTGACAAAATGAGAGAACTCTCAACCAGTCAATCGTATTGTAAAGTTTATCAAAGTTCACCAGAGGTAGCTGCGGATACTGTATTTGCTCCCCCAACGAATCCGGACAATCAGTTGTATGTCGGAGATTTAAGATTGTCTACCATTTACAAGAAATCTTATGTAAACACGACTTCAAGCGCGTATTCAACAGAACGCATTACCAATGCGAAAATTGGGACACATGTACCCATCTATAGAACACATCAAGTTTATTTGCGTTATTTGGAAGCGATGAATCGTGCAGGTTTCCCGAAATATGCATTTGTGGCATTGAAATATGGTTTGTCCCCGTCTACAGCAAGATATCAAGATTCATTGGAAATTGCAAAAGGTTCAGGCTATGGTTTCTTTGGTGAATTTGCAAACACCAATGCTTTGGGTGTGCATTCAAAAGGGTCTGGAAATACAGCTGGAAATAAAAATTATATGATCGATACTTTGGCTACTTTAGATAATAAAATACTTGAAGTTGAAGATCTATTGATTGATGAAATGGCTCTTGAAACAATCTTTGAAGGAACCCGCATGTCCGATTTAATTCGTTTCGCTGACAGACGTGGCAATGCGTACCTTGCCGATCGTATTTCTGAACGAAAAGGTGCTGCGCGCAAAGATATGGCACTCCGTACAAAGCTCATGGAACGCAAAAATTGGTTCTTGCCTTTGAAATAATAAAAAATGAATGTATATTAGTACCCACATTTAACCTAATGACTATGAAGAAAATTCTACTAGCAGTAGGGTTATTGGCGGCATGTTTGTCGTCATCAGCCCAGAAGGTTTTTGAGTACGGTTTTGAGACTCCATCCTCAGAATTGACTCCTCAAAAACTTGAGTACCTTAATTTTAAAGGCGGTGATTCGCGCGATACGATTGCAGAAGGTCGCAACGGTGGACTAGCCCTAAAGTTGATGAACGTTGATTCTATTGTTGGAAACAGCTGGGAAAGGGCGATTAAAATCCGCACTTTGGGTTTGCAAGAAAATACACCGTATCGTGTGTCTTTTTGGATGAAAGGTAGTCAGGTATACGGGGCTAGCAATACTGCTACCAACGTACATACCCGCTTGATGGTTGGTCGTGAAAATGCAGATGTACCTCTTGTTGCAACAGGAAATGCAGCTTACGACTACAATTCAACATCTCAGGATTCGCTGAATTGGAAGAAATACACCTATTTGTTTTTCTATTCAAAAGATTCCATTCAGCAAGCATATTTCAAAACACAAAAACCTGATTCCGTTTACAACAACGATCATTTCTTGTGTTTGAATATCTACAACCCTGGTAAGTATTTCCTGGATGATATTTTGATTGAGCAATCCAGCATTCGCGGTTTTACATTCAATGGTTATAACATTAAGGTTGATTTCGGTTATGGTGTCAATTTTGCCAATGTTTACAATGGTAGTGACTACAATATTGTGAAATTGCCTAATGAATGTGTTACTGTAAAGTATGATGGAGTAGAAACTGAAGTATTGTCTGTTGAAGTACAACAATCCGGTTTGATTATCTTCCTGGCTAATCAACTTTTGACTGCTGAAGATGCAGACAAAATTTCAATCAGCTTCAACAACCCGACCGATCCGAAGTTTGAATTAAAATACAACGATGCCAAAAGACCTTTCTCTTGGGATCCGACTTCAGATATGCGCGTGCTGAATTTTACTGATGAAATGGGCGGTGTTTTTGATGAAAACTTTTTGCCTGAAACTATTGATCAATTGCCTCCGTTCCTGAAATCAGCTACTCCAGAAAAGAATTCTTTCGAACTGGACTTTAATACCAGAACTTACGAGTTGGTTTATTCAAAACTGATTGATCCTTCTACGGTAGTTGCACAGTTGGCTGGCCCAGCCGGCAAATTTGCACTTGAACTTCAAGAAACAGAAATAAGTGATACTTTGCATTTTACTGTCCCTGCAAGCAAAACATTACTCGGTGGATCTTATAGATTGACGGTTTCCGGTATTGTGAGTGATAACGGTGTTGAGGCATTATCTAGTGATATCATTGACTACGAATATGGCCCATCTGTTGCTGGAGAACCGGATACTTTGTTG
>CAYYJF010000113.1:0-2646 GCA_964472175.1 uncultured Bacteroidales bacterium
TCCCTTGCTGTATAGCCCGAGCAACTTCCAGACGAACCCAATCGCCTTCGTTAATGCAACGCTCTAAACTTTCGGGACCCAAAACAACAATAAAGTCTTTGCACGAATCAATCTGCTTGTATAACTGCTCGTTAAATTTCCCTGATCGCAGATTTTCAACATCCATGAATACACGATAGCCCGACTGCGTTAGCCTGTCGTGTAACAAATTTGCTGTTTCAAAACCACCTCCAGTCCTTCGGTAGCTAAGAAACACATCGAATGATTCCTGCATAGATCTAAGATTGTAAAAACTGTACGTAATAAACGAAGCACAAATTTTAGAATTATAATTGGTTCCATCAAAATTTACATGTTACTATTGTGTTATTTTTTAACCCTTTATAAGGATATTATTGTATTTATCAAAACAACAGATTCTATTTGATTTTGAAACTAATTTTGACTGAAGTCACGATATTTTTAGATCAGGGTTGTTTCGAAAACAAAATTTAATTTCAACCGATATATTTTGATCAGTTTTCATCTCTATTCATGAAAGCAATAACTTCATAATTTTAAAAGGTAAGAGAATGAAACTCCATTTAACAAAAATCAACCACAAAAAACGTAGTTTTTTTTGGTTCTCTTTGGTCGCAGTTGTATTTTTTCTACTGGGTTCCGGTTTGAAATATCATGGCAGCCGGACGATTTACATACCGCCGGCAAAGCGATGGTCATACTTTAGTGAAACTTGCAATGTGGTTGAATACAGAGATGGGCGAATGCGGTTATACAACAATGAAACCAAAAAATATACAACCCCTAAACTTGATTGGATAGCATGGACGCACCCTGGGGATACGATGATGGTCTTTTCGATAAAGGGAAAGCGAGGGTACTTGAATCCGCTGTCGGGTGAAATTCGGATTCAGCCGGTATATAAGCATGCCTGGCAGTTCTCGGAGGGCCTGGCGGCCGTGGAAGTTGGGGGTAAGATTGGTTTTATCGACACCAAAGGGCAGACTCGCATTCCGTTTAAATTTACTGGGCTGCGATACAATGCAACGAAGTTTGGCTTCCGGTTCAAATCTGGGTATTGCATCATGGTCAATTCAAACGGAAAGCTGGGGTTGATTGATCGAAAGGGATGCTGGGCACTGAAGCCCGTTTATGAGGATATTCAGAATCCGGTGCTGGGATTGAGAATTGCCAGACAAAAAGGTAAATTCGGAATACTTGACGGGCAATTGCGGCAAATACTTCCATTTGAATTTGATTCTTTGGATGTGATGAAGCAAGGGATTAAGGCCGCAAAAGACGGAACGCAACAATTATTGTCGCTGGATGCCAAAAAAATATTGAAATCTTTTGTTTTTGACAGCATTCGGATTCTCGGCTACGAGACGGACAAGTACAACTCGCAAGGGGATGCTATTTTGGCAAACACCGGCTTCTATACCTATAAAATAGCTCGTAACTGGGGCTTGATGGATCCGAATGGCAAACCCATTACAAAAGCTATTTATGAGTCCATTGAGGCTGCTTCGAGCCGCCTGTTTATCTGCAATCTGGAGACTGCTGTTGTTACTGTGGATGTACGTGGTGTTGAACTTAAAAGAACGGCAAAATGAAAACGAAGCATAAAAAAATCGTGGTACGGGTGCGCAAATACAGTTTGGGAATTATTGTTGCTGTAAGTTTGATTTGTGTGTTTTTGATTGCGCGGTGCCAGCATACGTACCAATTGAGACCTTATTATCTGCAACATTGGTCTGAGTTTCGTAGAACCTGCGATTACGTGGCCATCGAAAACGACAGATTGGTGCCGCACAACAAGTACTCGAACTACTACATTACGTCCTATCTGAGTTGGATTTCCGCGCCGTCGCAAACGGATACGTTGTCGATTTTTTCTTTGAAGGGTAGGCGCGGGTATCTGAATCTGATCACAGGAAAACCTCAAATTGAACCCATATACCGGCATGCCTGGCCTTTTTCCGAAGGGCTGGCTGCAGTTGATTCAGGGGGTAGAATCGGGTTCATAGATCCCTCCGGTAAAACCCGTATTCCGTTTAAGTTCTTCAGTCCGCATCCATTCCGTCATGTAGCCGACTTGTTGTTTGCAGGGGGCTATTGCTCGATGCGGGATACCAGCGGTTTGTACGGGTTGATCGATCGAAGCGGCAATTGGGTGCTGAAGCCGGTTTACGATTTCGTGAACAATCCGGTATCGGGTCTGAGAATCGTGAAGTACAGGGGTATGTACGGCTTGATGGATAAGCAGTTGCAGTTGATGTTGCCCTGCACGTACAACAACATTGAAATACTGAAAAGTGGTATAAAGGCAGCCAAAGATGGAGGGCAACAGTTGCTTTCGTTGGATGCGAAACGTGTTTTGAAGCCCTTTGTTTGCGATATGATTGAATCTCTTGTTTATGAATCTGACGAGCTGGATTCTCTGGGTTATTCGATTACCAAAAAAACCGGCTATTACACCTACAACATTTACACCAAATGGGGGTTGATGGGAGCCGATGGAACACCCGTAACGAAGGCCATTTACGATCGGATCCTAGGGCTTTCTAAAACACATTTTCTCTGTGAAATAGGTTCATGCAACATCATTTTGAATAGATCCGGCAAAGAATGTGGTGAATAATACAG
>CAYYJF010000114.1:0-2533 GCA_964472175.1 uncultured Bacteroidales bacterium
TTTTTTCTATCTCGATGATGCCCAAATACGTATTGTCTGAATGTTCCAACACCTCAATCACTTCCCCTTCCGGTTCACTGAAAACCTTCTTGGCTGAACGGATGACTCGTACCCGATCGCCCTCCATGGCATGACCGGAATTTCTCTCGGCAACAAAAACAGGCACGCCACCATCGTCGGGAATCAAATAATTTTTCCCATTTCGACTGCGCTTCATTACGCCTTCCACATACAAACCCCTGGCATTGAATTTGAATTTACCGGTGGAAACCTCCAACAAGTTTTCCTGTAACGCCAACTCACTCAAACAATCAAAAACCATTGACTTGAGTGCCTGCTTGGTCAAACCCAACGCATTGGAGACCTGCTGATAATTGTAACTTCTTTCGGGATCTTGCTTTAAAAACTCAAGAATGGCGATTTGAAGGTCTTTCTTTTTTATGCGATTTGATGTTTTCTTTTCCATGGTTGTATAGATAACTGATACTTCAAAGATAAACAATCTTGAATGTCTTCAAGTGATTCTACCTATTTTTTTAATACCCAACACCCCCATCAAATAGAATGCATTTAAAAAGCCCTTATTTTAGCAAAGACCACTCAGAGAGCAATTCATTGAATGTCATCTTTTTTTAGCTTCAATAAACAAAGAGGTAGGATCAAAAGCCAAACCGTCTTTCACATCGAGTTCGTATTTGCTCCAATCTTGAATCTCGCTTTCAAATGGGTTCTTGATAGAAATATTTTCAAATCCACAGTCTTTAAGAAGTTTTGATAGAGAATACCTATCGTACATCCACATATGAATTTCACCACCCAATCTAAAACTTCCAACTTTTGACGTTTTTGATTGAAACACGTTACTTAAAACATGATGAATGGCTTTAAGCAACATGCTGAAGGAAGAGAGTGCCTTTTTTACATTTAATTTATTCCTGCCAGAACTGGGATTTAAATATTGTTCTCTAATCTTACGTCCTTCATAGCCTATTCTGTCAATCACATAGTTTTCGTTGATGACTTTGGGACGCTTTAAATATTCTGCCATGAGCCCACCACTGTAATTTCTTACTGTTTGGTCAAACATTTCAAGTAAAATCCATTCATAGTTGGCTTCAGATAACGCATTCGGATTGTTTAGATTTTCATTTAAATACTTTTTGTATTCATCAACGATGTTTTCCAAATCAGGTACCACAATACGAATAACCCCACCGGGTTTTAATACTCTATGGCATTCCTTGATAAAATCGGATGCTTTTTCTTTTGGAAAATGTTCTAAAACTTGTGAATGATAAACCACCTCAAATTGATCATTGGGAAAAGGGATTCCTTTAAGTAAATTATAAGCAATAACATCTTCAGAATAGGATGCCATATCAACATTCACCCATTGCTTGTGGTATTTTTTTCCACATCCCAGATTTAAATAATTCAATTTTTCCATATTTATTTTAATAAAAATTCAAAACGATGTGCGTAAAATCATCAAAGGGTTTCATGCTTATTTTCAAAAATAAAACAGTAGGTATCGGGAAACAATTGTAAAACCGGATAGATTAAATACACTCCAGCAATCGATATCAATTTTATGAACTGGCTACTGCTTTTGTCTTCACCTACACGATCTTTAATTTCAGAAAGGTTGATGGTTTTTAGTGGGAACGATTCCAACAATGTAAAACCTTCTATATCTGCCAATTTTATCAGATTTCTTTTAGAGAAATAACTTAAATGTGGACTATGAAAATTAAACTGCCACATTCTGTTTAAAAGATTTTTTATGCCAAACATATATGCCAATTCGGAAAGACGATAAATCACCCCATTCTTCAACGGGATATTGACAATTAATTTTCCTTTTGGGTTTAGTGTTTTTTGATTCATCCGCATGGAAGTTTTGACATCAGGGAGATGTTCAAAAACATCGTTGTAAATAATAAAATCATATTTTGAATTTGCAGGAAGTGCATCCGGAAAAAAACCATTGATGACTTCAACGCCCATTTCATGATACATATCATTGAAATGCGTTTCGGGCTCTATTCCGCAACAATGAATTCCCGATTTTTTACAAGTTTCCAAAAACCATCCATGCCCGCTACCTATCTCTAGTCCCGAATGATTTGAAGAAATCTGTTTTTTTAATGAAGCTACAATCTTCTCGAAGTTCATTACCCGTAGGTTTTTCAAGGCCTTCATTCGAGTTGTTTCATCCAAATCTGACATCAAAGAAGTATCGAATGTTGCATTGGGCGCAAACTGAAATCCGCATTTTTTACACTGGTAGACCTCATTGGAAAGTATATATTTCAACCGAACATCGTCATGTTGGCAAATGGGACATGAATTCATGGTATTTACTTATGTTAAGAATAAAATACGAAAATCTATTTATGTCAAAGATACAATTTTTCAATTTATAAATTGTGAAAACACTTTCTCAAGAATAAATAGGATGTCCAAAATACTTTGCACAAAAAAGGTTCAAATGCGTTTAAACACTTGAACCTTTTGAATATTTCCGGGATCG
>CAYYJF010000115.1:0-2533 GCA_964472175.1 uncultured Bacteroidales bacterium
AAGTCATTATGAAAAAAATTGAAGCAGTCATTCGAAAATCAAAATTCGAAGATGTAAAGAAAGCCTTGTATGATGTTGACATCGATTGGTTTTCGTACTGGGACATTACCGGATTGGGTAAGTCGAGAGAAGACCAGGTGGTACGTGGTCAAGTGTTTAAATCCAGCTATACGCAACGACGGATGCTGTCCATCGTTGTCAGAGATGTCAATTTGGAAAAAACGGTCAATGCCATCATGTCGGCAGCCAGAACAGGCGAACGGGGAGACGGCAAGGTGTTTGTTTCAGATATTGAAGAAACCTACCGCATTCGCAACGGAGAAAAAGGACCGGAGGCGTTGTACAACAAAGATGACAAATAACGATTTAAACGACAGAAAGATGAAAAAGATTGTATTGATATTCACGCTTATATTGGGCAGCCTGAGTGTTGTCGCACAAATACAGGATTCTGTGACGACCACGGCCATTGAAACCGTAGCTGCAGAAACGGCAGTCGTTGCAAGTACCCCTGCTCCTGTTGTTGATTCAGGAGATACAGCCTGGATGATTGTTGCCATTGCTTTGGTTATGTTGATGACCATTCCCGGTTTGGCCTTTTTCTACGGCGGATTGGTGAGAAGAAAAAACGTAGGCAACGTGCTGATGCAGTGTTTGATTTTAATGGCGGTAATCAGTGTTGAATGGGTCGTCATTGGATACAGCATGGCCTTTGGTAGCAGTGATGGATTCCTCAAACCTTTTATTGGCGGTTTTGACTGGGCATTTCTAAAAGGCATCAGCCTCAACGATTTGAGTCCGTACTTTATATCCCATTCACAATTGGCTGAAGATGGTAGCAGCATTGGCACGGTTCCACACTTCATCTTTATTCTATTTCAATGTATGTTTGCCGTGATTACACCGGCTCTGATACTGGGTGCTTTTGCTGAAAGAATCAAATTTAAAGGGTTCCTGGTATTCAGCCTTCTATGGGCGCTTTTTGTATACAACCCGGTAGCGCATTGGGTTTGGTCGGGTGACGGTTGGCTGTTTGCACTTGGTGCACTTGATTTTGCCGGAGGTACGGTTGTGCATATCAACGCAGGTATTGCCGCATTGGTTACGGCCATCATGTTGGGCAAAAGACGCGACTATGAAGGTCATGCCCTCCCACCTCACAACATTCCGCATGTATTCCTTGGAGCAGCCTTATTGTGGTTCGGTTGGTTCGGTTTTAATGCCGGTAGTGGATTGGCCGCAGACGGATTGGCATCCAACGCCTTCCTGGTAACCCACATTGCAGCTGCTACTGCTGCAGCCGTTTGGGCGCTTTTAGATACTTTTCACGGAAAGAAAGCCACTTTGGTTGGTGCATCTACCGGAGCCGTTGGGGGTTTGGTTGCCATCACACCGGCAGCAGGATTTGTGGATGTAACCGGCGCATTGATTATTGGCGCTTCTGTTTCCCTGATTTGCTTCTTTATGGTTGCTTTGGTGAAACCCAAATTGGGATACGATGACGCACTCGATGCTTTCGGTGTACATGGTGTTGGTGGTTTGATTGGTGCTTTGCTTACCGGTATTTTGGCCAGCCCTGTGGTACAGTCGGCCTATAGCGGTGCTGCTTTCGGAAACTGGCATCAGCTTTGGGTACAAATCATTGCCTCAGTTGCAACCATTGCATTCTCCGGTATCATGACTTTTATATTGTTCAAAATCACAGATAAATTGGTTGGTGTTCGTGCCAGTGACAAGGAAGAAGCCGTTGGTTTGGATGAAACACAACATGGCGAAACCGCTTACACGACCTTCGATTGAGGATAAAAATCCATGGATTCGAACAGCTGTCGGAGCAGCCCATGGTACTCCGTTAGGTTAACAAAAACGAAAAGGCTGTCTCAAAAGTATTTGAGGCAGCCTTTTTATTTTGATGCATTTCTATGGGAAAGTCTTTTATCTTTTACAAGCCCTTGATCAGCTTAAATTGGGTTGTTCTGTTTTGTTCGCCAAGCAACTGTACACGACAAATATACATACCCGGTTTCAAATGTGAACCATCGTAAACAACCTCGAAGGCGCCTGCCGATTTGTAAGTATCCAAAGGAACAGCAACCAATTTACCCGAAACATCAAACAATTCGATGCGCACTTTTCCTGCTGTCGGTATCATACCTCTTAAAGAAGTTTCTGATTTGAAATTGACAGGGAATGCAGCCGCCATCATGCCGGCATCTTCCTTTTGAATGGAAAGGCCTACAATCGTTTTCATAACCAGCTGTTTTTCGGCCAGGGCACTCCATGTTCCACTGTAAAAGGCTCTTGATTTCACATGCATGTTTTGCGTGGGCGCAATTTTATATTGATAGCGGTAACTTTGCGCCGATGGGGTCAACGCTGCCGTCAATTTTCCTTCACCATCCAATGAAAAGGCCACCGGATCGGTGCCGTCCAAGGTATAATAGATGGAACCTGCCGGCGCATAAATGGTGAGTTTCTGTGAATCCAAAATGGTATCACCCGCATTTTTCATGTTGATTCGATACGATGGTGC
>CAYYJF010000116.1:0-2520 GCA_964472175.1 uncultured Bacteroidales bacterium
TGTATTGATTGATGGATGTTGTGTTCACAAACTTTATTCACAAAATCGAGAATGGCCAAATTCGAGCTGATTACGGGCATTGATCACAACACAGCATTGCGTATGCCCAAGAATCACAATGATTTTTGATTTTGCGATGTATTTTCTTGTTCAATTTCCCGAATCATGTTTTGAAGTGTTTTCTTTACGATCATCTGATGAAATGGTTTCACCGGCAAAAAATAGAGCCTTCCAAACACATGATTGAAGTGAACTGCTGTTGTAATGATGATTTTCTTTTTATCCGAACCATGGTTCTGAGCATCAATGAGCAATGAAACTTTTAAGTTTAAATGCTTATCATCACCTCCCATAATCAGTTCGTTTTCAGTTCTGTCGAATAATTTGAAAATATCCAGTTGTTCTCCGGGTATAAATTTGAAATGATCTGGATTTTTTTCTTCAGCAGTCAATAAATTGGACGTTTTTAACCCAAATATGCCAACGGCTTTATCCCTTATCGACATCAACGTATCTGCCCATTTTGGTCCGCCTGAGAGAAACATTTTACCAATTCGAACCAAATCAAAACCGGCACCAACAGTTAAATACGGACTTTCAAAACTGTCAATATATTGAAAGGATGGTTCTTCATGCTTTAACATTGACATTTCGGGAATTTTGTGCCGTTTTACAATCATGTTTCTTCTGTTTGAAATAATACTTGAAATATACCTTCAGAAATAAAAAACCCTTGAAAGGAACCAGGATTTCTCATTCGAAACACCGATAATGCTGTTTCTCAACAAATTAGAAAGGCCATGATTGTATGACAATTCTACGTATCCTTTATTGCCAAGCCAACAACCAAGGCCCCACAACCAACCGTATTGATGTATGTCAATATCGCGATCAAAATTCAGGCTTTGTCCTTCGACTTTACCGGCAAAATGATAAGAATAATATCCGCCAGCCTTGACATATAGACCCATTGGTTTTTGTTGGGACGTTGTGAGTAACACCTGGATTGGAATTTGGACACAATGCATCCGGAACGTCGCAAAATTTCCCTTACATCCACTCGTCAAATAATTCATTTCGGGTCTAATAGAAAGATGATCATTCAATCGAATCTGCGTCATGAGGCCAGCATTGAAAGCAAAACTCTTTTTTCCTTGATAAGTGACATTTTCATATTGATTGAAGCTTTTACCAAGTCCAATTTTGTAACCAAACTTCAAATAATTCTCTTTTTGTTTGGGATGTAGGTAAACAACCGGACTTTCTGCATCTTGAGGAAGGAATTCGAGGTATCGGATTTTTTTAGAAACCAGCTTGGAGCGAATTCCTTGTGCATTTAATTGTTGCATCATATGTTCTGCATTCATCGAATCCTTTTCTAGAACCAAATCCATCAAATATCGACCCTGATTTATTACTCCATTTCCAACGATAACCGGATAATTTTCCATCAGAAAAGACACGAATTCCTGCGCATTATAATTGTGCAAAACAACGGTATCTCCACGCACTTTATGTTCCCAAATGTGGTCAGTTTTTTGAATTTGCGCACCTTCATTGATTTTTGTCACCAAAACCACATCTGTCTTTTGTGTAATCAGTTTGGTAGAAAGACCAAATGCAGCATCCAAATATGCTTTAAAAACTTTCCGATATTTTTCACTTGACAATTGATTCATTTTACGGAGGTTAAAGCCCACAAGATACAGATGGGTCGTATCTGTTTTACTGAGTTTTTTCTTGAGTGAATCCGAAATCAGAATTCTCGAATCATTCAATAGGAGCCCGTCGCGGTAGATGTTGTAAATCGGTAAGTTGTACCCATAAAAATCCTTACCATCTGAACGATTCCATGTGCTCTGTTTGACCGACGCGGTGTAGGGTTCGAGTTTGAATCCTGTTTGACAATAGGCATCTATTGTTTTTCGAAAGACTTCAAATTCATTTCTGAATTGCTTAAATTCGTATGTTTCCTTCGACTCTTTTTGAGATACAATTGGGAGGATATCTTTTGAAATCAGGGTGTCCAGTATGGTCGCGCTCAGATTAAAAGAACCATGATACAAACAAACGCCTTTTCGATTAATGATGACGGTATGCGCTTTGGCCGTATAAGGGAAAAACTTGTTTTCCAATTGAGCCGCATCGGTGCAAAAATCAAATGGATATTCCTTTTTCGCTTTAAATTTGACGATTGAGGGCCATGAGTCGTTGGAAATGGCATAAAACATGATCCTGCTTCTATACTTTTTATGAAATGCATGAAAGGATTTAAGAATTTCCTTTGAACCGCTACAATTTCTGTCCCACCATTGCATGATAATGACATTCCCTTTTAAATCGGCTATAGGCATTTCGCTGACTGTATTGCCGCTCGAAACAATTTTGAGCATGTAGTGCGATGCGTTATCACCGGGTTTGATTTCTTTTTGTGCATAAGCAATTTGCGAAAACACAATTGAAAGAATCAACAGTAGGTTTTTCATAAATGATGCAATTAAAGGTTTTATTTTGCTATGC
>CAYYJF010000117.1:0-2501 GCA_964472175.1 uncultured Bacteroidales bacterium
CGTTGAAATTGCTGCGCATGGTGAGCGGAGCGGCAATGGATTGAGAAGATTGCAAGACTTCATTTTCCAACAGCACCGGAGCTGTAGATATCTCGGATTTTAGAATGGTATTTTTTCCTAATCTTTCCACTGATGGGAATTGAGCAATAGACCCGACGATCTGCATGTCAAGGCTGGGAGTACCCAATCCTATCCCGTGCATGGATTGTACGGATAAATCATACTTCCAGTCGATGGATGGATAGCTCAGCTCTACAAAATGGATCAATTTCAATGATTTATCGTCATTTTGATGTTTTTCAAATATTTTTCGATCCAGAGCAAGAGACAGATCTTCGAAATATCTTGGGTTGTTGTTGAATTGAAATGAATGCTTGCTAAAGGCATCCAAAGATGCATCGTACATGGAGACTAGAACTTCTGCCTGTTTTTTGTTGTTTTTGAGTTCAGGTATGGAAAGCTTCCATTCAGCTTGTTCTCCTGGGGTCAATTTGTCTCTGAAAACGCTCAAATAAGGTTTTAATTTTTTTTCTTTGATTTTTTTGTTGATGGTGAATTTTCTAATAAAATGAAGATCTTTTTGCACAAAAGCAAATTGAATGCTGTACCCACTCCCATCCTTTTTTGTGAAGGGTCTTTTAAATGTTTTGATTTCGTTGGAAAGCTTGATCCATTTGCTTTCTATAACGACATTGTTTTTCGTGACTTGATATAAAAGAGATCCATTTTTTGCTGATGTGCCAAATTGAAAGATGACATCTTCTCCGACTTCCCATTCTGAGCTTTCACAGTTCATCCATACAAACATGGGCACAGGTGGTTTTTTGTCTTTCGGGTTAAACAATATAAAGTTCTTTGAATTGGTAATAACTTTCCCATTTTTGTCAAAAGTGGAATAGGTGATCTTGTAATATCCTGATTTTAAATGGTCTAAATCTAAAAACAAAGTGTCATTTTTGAAGGAATGTGTGCCGGTTAAAACCAACTTTCTTGCTTTTTCTTTGGCTATATTTTCAGAGTCATCCAAAAAACCATCCAATGTTAAACGATATAGTTTATAGTCGATGTCTACCGATTTCTTTTCTCCATTGATGCTAACAGCTTGAACCACAAAAGGATATTTTGGGCATTTTTTTATTCGAAGATTGTTGGAGTGGTTGCACGCAATAAATAAGGATTGATCTCCAACACCAATCTGTTGTTTGCCGATTTGGGTTTCTCCTTTTCCGTCCGTCACAGACACCTGAATATCGTATTGGTAAATTTGATTACCGGAAATGTCGGGATTTCTTTCAGGAACAAAAGTGACTTCAAATTGTCCATTGGCATCTGTGTAGACGACTTCCTGATGCACCATCCTGGATGAAACACTTTTATTGTTCCATCTGTAATGCGGGTTTTGATGAATCTGTACCATGGCTTTTGCATTGGGCACAGATACCCCGGAATAGGTTCGGGTGTTACCACGAATCACAACTTTTTCACCAAACGAAACCTCTTCTTTGATCTTTTCCATCTCAATTTTAAAAGAGGGTCGCCTGTATTCTTCAACACGAAAAGAGGTAGCATTATCTTCAACAGAAATTCGATAAGAACCAGATCCTCTATTAATTGGTAACACAAAATGTCCATTTATGGAACCAAAATCATTGCTTTGAAGGGTTTGTTCTTCAATCAATTGGTATTTTGAATCCTGGAGCTTTACACGAATAGTCTGATTTGAAGACACCCAGCTGTTCACTCCGTTTTCAACTTTTTGAATGCCTTTGAAGTACACAGTTTGTCCGGGACGATAAACACTTCTGTCTGTGATCAATCCCATGCTTTTATATTGTGTATTTGAATTAGATGAACCGAATCTGGAGAAATAGATAGAGAGGCTTAAATATTTGTCATTCCCTTTTTGTATAAAAAAGTTATGTGTCCACTTATGAAAGACCGTTGGAAAACAGACCAATCCGTCTTTGTTTGTTTGGTAAACATCTTTTTCAATGAGATTTAGTGTATTTCCACTATTGATGTGTTCATAGGCTGTCAGCACGACGTTTGATAGGGGTTTACCTGTAGTTCGATTTACAATATATACCCGATTTTCTTCCCCTGATTCACTTAAGTATGTAAAGTCGGAGACAACATAGAATCCCGAGATGGAAATGCCTGAATCCGGTGATTCAATGTGAAATTCATAAATGCCATATGGTTTGGGAGAGATCTCGTGTTTACATATTGATGGAAGGAAATTTTCATCTTTGGACAATTTGAGTTCGCGATTTTCAAGCAGCGTTTTGTTGAAATAGCTTTTATAATTGCCGGATGTTTTTTTTAAATATAGTTGAAATTCTTTCGAAGTTGCGTGTATTTCGTATACTTTTAAAATCGCTTTATCCAAATTGGAAGATTTAATATTTAATGGAAAGGGTGTCTTTGAGCCAATATCAGTTTTGTATTTAAGACTGATTTTTTCTTGCGTGATGCTGGTTTGGATGTTTTTCAACAAGGCA
>CAYYJF010000118.1:0-2490 GCA_964472175.1 uncultured Bacteroidales bacterium
TTGAGCATTTGTCAGATACCTTTTGCGTCTGCTTGAAAAACACCATGCATTGCATGCTTTGCACTTAGAGGAAATCAGCGATGAAACGTATACATTCCAAACAATTTTTTATCAAAAATAAAAGAAAATTAATATATTCGCAGAGAGAAAAAATTTCGCAAGAAAGTCATCAGATCTTTCTTGAGGCGCTTCAAAAGAATGATTTGAATCATTTTATGCAAAGTGTTAAGCCGCTGGATATGGAATATCGACGACTGAACAAACGTTCATTGATTAGAAAAGCCCTGAGCTTTTTGAAAAGGAAAATATGGAAATGAAAACCTTATATAGACCTTAATATCAATAACAAATGAAAAAACTCAAGTGGTTTATTTTTGCTTTACCGGTGGTTCTTTTTGCTTGTGATGAAACACTGGATACGGATTTAGGTCCGAATGAATTGACAGTCAACAATCAGGCTTTGGTTTTTGAAGCCTTGGGCGATAGTTCTTTGATTGAAGTTTCTTACAAGGGGGTATGGTCGATTCAGGCTCAGGATATGGTGCTGGTTTTGGATTCAAACAAGGCTTATTTGAAGGGTTTTGAAATTTCACCTATATCAGGAAATGGAAACAGCCGGATTCAGGTGCGAGCCCTCAGGGATACGGCAATTACTTACGAAGTGCAATTACATATTCAGGGCGATACAACGGGGACTGATGTAACCCTGCGATACGATGCACTGGCTGCGCACGCTTTACCTGCAATCATGGCGCAAGATTCCAGTCTGTCCATATTTGTGGCGGCCATGAAACTGACCGGCTTTGACAAAAAGCTGAGACGGTATCAGGATTCGACATATGCCGTTGATCCTGCTTTGGCTTACCCGAATTTGGGCTACCCTGTAATATTTTACGGCCCGGATTCGAATGACCCCAAATACAATCCCTATACCTGCCCGGCTACCAGAGATATTGCTTATACGGGATTTGTGGAAAAAAATTCGGTGTATCGCACACATGGTATTGAAAGCGTTCAGGATTTGATTTATAAACTTAAAAACAGATTGGCTCCTTTCGACAGCTATGATCCCCATGAAAAAGTGACATATGACGACAATTATGGAGACACGACCAATGTTTTGTACCGCTATATTGCTTACCATTTTGTGAATCGTCGGGGGCTTTACGACGATTGGACTGCCAAACCTGAAATCATTGATGAGCAAGCCATTTTTGAGTTGCTCGATCCGCAAGAATTCTATGAAACCATGTGTCCGTTTACCATGGTTAAAATGCAAAAAAATCAACAAGGTGAACTGTACCTCAACCGTCGACGGGTCAATGAAGGGGCTCTGGCCGATCGCAATGCAGCCGATCCGTATATGACTGCAGTGGCAGGGGCGCGTGTGTGTAAACCTGCTGAAATGGCCTCGGTCAATCATGAAGCCACCAACGGGGTGTATCATTATATTGACAACATATTGCAATACAACAACACTACAGTTACCAATGTGTTGAACACCCGCATTCGCATGGATGCGACGACACTTTCACCGGATTTTATGAACAGTGGGGCTAAAGGATCAGCATTTATGGATGGAAACCGTCGTGTCAATTACCTTTTTAAATACAACTACGTAAAGGGATTCAGCAGCCCGGATTCGACGACGCATATAAAACTCGTGAATGCGAAGGATTGGAATTCCTTATATCAAATGGACGTACTCTACATTTACGGCAGGGGCGATATAAGCATCCAACTTCCACCGGTTCCTGAAGGTGAATACGAAATTCGTCTGGGTACCAAAGTTGGCAGTCAGTTTGTGGCCTTGCAAGCTTATTTTGATGGGGTGTTGTGTCTGGATTCCTTGAGTCTGATACCCAACAAAACAGACCCGAAAATTGGTTATGTTGACCAAAATGATGCATTGGTGAAAGCCAATGGTTTTATGAAGGGTATGGACTCCTGGTATTTTGGATTGAATAAAATTTACACCCACAGGTCCAATTCTGTGATGCGTGTGATGTTGGCCAAAGTCAACATCAGCGGAGATAAAATACACACCTTAAGGTTGAAAAATATTTTAGAACCGAATTCATACAACAATGGGACTGAGTTTTATATCGATTATCTGGAATTATGCCCCAAAAGCGTGTATGATGCACCCGAAGGGGAAGACAGGCATTAAAAATCAAGGTTGAATTCAAAAATGGCCCGGGAGGTTTGGTTTCTTTCCGGGCATTAATTTGTGTTTATCCAGGGCCATTCGGCCGATGTCAGCCAGAAAGCAATGATTTCTGATTTTGTAAGCAAAGAATTGAAAAGTGCGGGATTCTGATTTCTAAATGTTCCTAATTTTATATACCGTTCTGAGAAAGCGACAAAGGTTCTATAACGAATTCTGAAAAATATGATTGATATAGAAAACAATCGGATAAAATATAAAGTACAAAGGATCATTGCCATTTCATCCGTTCTGATCTTTGGCGGAAAGCTTATTGCGTACTT
>CAYYJF010000119.1:0-2385 GCA_964472175.1 uncultured Bacteroidales bacterium
CGCACCTGTACTTCGGCGACGTTCCATCTCAAACCATCCTGGCTGTACAGGAATTGAAGTTGGTTTGGATTGCTTTTGTCGGTATAGGGCATGATGAAGGTTGGTTCATTCGGGAACAAGGTGGAAAAGAGTTTTTCAATCACCGAACCTTTTGCCGATGCGGTAAACATCGTGGTGAACAAGCACACAACTAGCGTCAATCGCTTCAATGTTATTGGTTTCATAGGGTATTAAAGTATTTTTTTAAGGTTGTGTCCCATGCGTTCTTTTTTGGTGCGCATGTAAAACTCATTGTGTTGATTCGGTTCCACTTCGATGGGTACGTTTTCGGTGATGGTCAGGCCATAGGCTTCCAAACCAATGCGTTTGACCGGGTTGTTGGACATGAGTTTCATCTTGGAAACACCCACGGCTCTTAAGATTTGGGCACCTACGCCATAATCCCTTTCGTCGGCATTGAAGCCGAGGTGGATGTTGGCATCGACCGTATCCAAACCTTCTTCCTGCAATTTGTAGGCTTTGATTTTGTTCATCAGACCAATGCCTCTGCCTTCCTGATTCATGTACACCAGTACGCCTTTGCCTTCTTTTTCAATGGCCAGCATGGCTTTGTGCAGCTGTTCACCACATTCACATCGCATCGACCCCAATACGTCGCCTGTAAGACAGGAGGAGTGTACCCGAACCAAAATGGATTCGTTTTCTTCCCAGCTTCCTTTCACCAAAGCAATGTGTTCCAGCCCGTTGGAAAGCTGTTTGAAAGGGATTAAATTGAACATGCCGTATTTGGTGGGCATTTGTACCTTCGGACCCATTTCAACCAGTGATTCTTGTTTCAAACGGTAGGAAATCAAATCGCGGATGGAAATGAGTTTTAATCCAAATTTTCTGGCCATTTCTGTCAATTCCGGCAGTCTGGCCATGGAGCCGTCTTCGTTCATGATTTCAATCAAAGCGGCGGCAGGGTTCAATCCGGCCAAACGGCACAAATCGATGGCGGCTTCTGTGTGTCCTGCCCTTCTCAAAACGCCTTTTTCCTTGCCGTAAAGCGGGCTGATGTGACCTGGTCGTCCCAAGTCTTCGGCTTTGGTTTCCGGATTGGCCAGGGCTTTGATGGTCATGGCCCTGTCGTGGGCTGAAACACCGGTGGTGCAACCTTCCAGCAAATCTACCGTGACGGTAAATGGCGTGCCAAGCAGTGAGGTATTGTTGGTCACTTGTTTGTCCAGATCGAGGGCTTCACAGCGTTCTTCGGTGATGGGTGCGCACAACACGCCCCGACCGTGGGTCACCATGAAGTTGACTTTTTCCGGGGTGATGAGCTCGGCTGCGGTGATGAAATCGCCTTCGTTTTCTCTGTCTTCATCGTCCACGACCATGACAATGTTGCCTTTGGCCATTTCTTCAATGGCATCTTCTATCCGATCCAATTCAATATGTTTCATTTTTTTTCTTTTTTAGCTTATCCATTAAAAATCTGGGATTCAACCAGGTTTTTGCAATCATTATATACATATCTCCGTTTAAGATCACGGAGTCTTTAACAGCCTTGTAGGTGAGGAATAACCCCAGGGGAAACAAAATGGCTGAGCTCAGCCATGCACCTGAAACGGGTTCCCAAAGTCCGTTTCTGGCAAATTTAGTACCTGCCGTATCGATCATGTAGTAGACGATAAATAAAATGACCGACACCAAAGCCGATACGCCGATGCCGCCCTTTCGGATGATGGCACCCAGAGGGGCTCCGATGAAAAAGAAGATGATGCAGGCAAATGACAGGGTAAATTTTCGATGGTATTCCAACGCGCTTCTTCTGTATTGCTGGGTTTCTGTGGCTCTGGTGATGCCGGCAAATTCCAATTCATTTCTGGTATTTTCTGCATTCATTTCTGCCACGCGAATCACTTCTCGGATGGTCTCTTTGTTCAGACTGCCCAACAAGCTGTCCGCATTGGGATAGAACGCTTTGGTCTGATTTTTTTTCTGAATTTCTTTTTCGGTTTGCAAGACCCTGCCAGGCTTGTCGCTTCTTCCCAGATAGTAGGAATGGGTAAATCTCTTTTCGGTTTGCACATTCAGGCTGTCCAGAATGCCGCCTACAGAATCTATAATTACTTGAAGTTCTGAAATGTTTTTACTTAAATGAGAATTGGAGAAAGTGGATTCATCGACCATCTTCATGTTGGCATCGTAGTCTATGACCACCTGTTTTTTTCGAAAGCTTTCGCGCCGATAGGGTACATGTCCCGATCCTGTTGCTTGTCCTGTGAAGTTGCTGAATCCTTCGCCATTGTGCATGGTGAAAACCAGGTGTTCTTTGTCTTTGGTGAATTTCAGGGTGGCCCAGTCGGCCAGGGTGACGGCTGCATTTTCGTAGCCGTTGCT
>CAYYJF010000120.1:0-2363 GCA_964472175.1 uncultured Bacteroidales bacterium
ATCCAAATCATCGTTACCGGAAATATCATAGCCTAAATTTAATTTAAGGAGGTTCAATAAATTATTGGACCTAAACCATGGTTCGGAAGATACAAGCCAAGAACCTTGTATGGAGGAGAAAACACCCCAAGGAACCCCTAAAAAGCGGATACCAGATGAGACATCCTGACCAAAACGAGATGAAGCTTCCATGCTCAGACCAGCATTCAAGAAATACAAATTCTTGTAGTTGTAATCGCCATTGGCATAATACGTCAAAGACGCGTTAACATCATCGACACCACTAACAGATTTATAGGCTAAGTTGGCACTCATTTGAGGCGTTTTATCACTACCCGTGTTGTGTCCCTGATTTTGAGTTAATTCAAACGATGAATTCAAATACCGGAAACCACCAATGGCATTCAAAGAATGTTCTTTTTTGGACAATTTGTATTCCAGACGGGTATCACTTAATATATTAACACTATTTGAAGACAATGTTTTTACAATATTTTCCACTTTCATATCTTCATCAATACTCAAAGTAGGCATACCAGTCAATGGCGTGTAGTAATTGCTGTTGGTATTGATCATAGAAAAATAAAGACTTTCTCTTAACGTGAAAAAACGGTTGATTCGATAGTCGGGAGAGGCACTGAAGTTGATGGTTCTATTACCAAAAACATTCTTGTTCTCTCCTTCAGCATATTGCAACAAGGAAGCAGGATTGGCCAATGAAGCTTTTTCACCCAAAACCTCATCCAAATAATCATCAGCATCAGACAAAAAGCTAGATTGTCTTCCAAAAACATCAAATTGATATGGGCTCAAAATAGGAGCTTTAATTAATCCCAATAAACCAACAGAGGTAATGGTTTTGGTCGAAATATTGTCAGTAACCCCATCATCTCTCAAATTTCTGGTCACATCACTAAAAGAGGCATCAATACGAACATCAGATTTGTTTGACAACACGATGTCAGAATTCAAACGAATATTGAATCTATTCATGTCAAATTTCTTCAGTGTACTTTGCGCATTGGCAAAACCAACGGACATGAAATATTTTGCAACTTCGTCACCACCTTGAACGTTCAAGCCATATATATTTGAAAACGCTTCTCTATACACGTATTTTTTCCAATCGGTGTTGTTATTGTATTTTGTATAGTAGAAATAATTTGGATCGGATTGTAAAAATTTAAATTCTGACAATTTTGTTCCTGTTGTACCCAACAATTCTGAAGCATAATACCGATAATCTGTTGAATTCATCATTGGGGTCAGGCTAGGCATGGTTTCGTAGGCTGCCGACATGTCCAAATCAATTTTTGTAGCCAAACTGTTCAAGTTTCGTTTGGTACTGATAAGCAATACACCATTGGCACCTTTTGCTCCATATAAGGACAAACCATTTTGCAATACCGTCACATTCTTAATATCAGCGACACTGATATTTGTCAAAAGGTTGTTGAAAAAGCCATCATGACTGGATGGACGATTGTATTGCATGTCAAGGATGTTGCCATCTATGACAACCAAAGGCTGTGCATTTGCAACCAATGAATTTAAACCATTCATCAACATAACGGACCCAACACCCTGTTGGCCTGATCGCGTAATGGTTCTCAAATTGGCATTTATTGAAGTTTGAATGCTCTTATCAATGTTAATATCTGCATTTAGATTGGCAACATTTGCAGACACTTCACTTCTTGTCAAAAACTTCTCGCCATATGCATCCGAAAACTTACTGGAATACATCGTGAATTGAACACGTGAGGTTTTAGCGTCAATTGCACTGATTAATGTTCCATATCCATCAGCTTTTGCAGTTAACGCAGTGATATATTCCGGCACCTTCAATTCGAAGGTTCCATCCTCGCCTGTCATGGCAGTATATACCGACTTACTGTAAGCCTGCACACTAATACCGTTCAGGGGTTTTCCCGTCGCAGCGTCAATGACAACCCCAGTAACTGTCCTCATCGTATTGGATACCGATTTTGTTGTGGAATTGTTTGTATTGGTTGATTGAGCCTGAGCTTCCATTACAGAAAATGTAAGGAATATGCCCAGTATCAACTTCAGATCAAATAGTTTGATTGTATGTTTTTTCATCGCCATCGGATTTAGTCTTGTCGAGGTTTCAAGTAAAAGCAATCTATATAGAATTGGTGTGTGTAGAGTTTACGTTCATTGGCAGTACGAATTGGCATACTAGTCAAACGAACACTCACAGTTGAGTTTCTTTGGTCATAGTTACACGTTGGTAGGGCCAATGTTGTTAAAGTAATGGTATCCACTTCATATGGGTTGTTGATAAAGAAAGACTTATTCTCGCCATCTTTTCCCTTGCATGTAACACTACCTTCTGAATT
>CAYYJF010000121.1:0-2339 GCA_964472175.1 uncultured Bacteroidales bacterium
GAGCGCAATACGCTGTCAGCATAGGCCGGTTCGGCCATCAATTCAGGATCCATTTCGTAATCGGCAATGGCAGAATCATTGGCATTTGAATACTTACCCCATCTCTCTGGATATCCTTCCGGCGTGTTGGACTGATGGATGACGTCGTTGGGAAAGATATAGCTGGAGGTTGCCACCTTGCTGTCCAGATAAAAGACTTCGGACTGGGAGTCGGCAACGGCAATGGCACGAAGTATCTTGGTGCCCGAAATAACCATCTGTCCTTCATATAAATGTCCATTTTGAGGGCTTGGAACAGATCCATCCTCTGTATAATAAATAAGTGCACCAGGAATATCACAACGAATACCCAACACAAAGGGTTGGGTAAACAGACCATGTTTTACACTAAAAATAGGTGTGGGAAAGCGATACAATCCGTTCTCAATATTTTGGGCACCAGCAGTGGGGATGGTAAATTCCACCCACATACCATTCAACAAACCATAGGAATAATCCATATCCATTCTTGGAATTGGGTTGAGTTCCTGCACTTTGCTCCCCGAAGGGTCGGTCAATGCCAAATAGTCGCCAGTTGCGGTGAGCTTAAAATTGGTATGAAGTGTTGAGTCCGGATTTTTGATGTCTTTGTCGGAGGCAAAAACAATTAAATAAGCATTTGGAGCCAGGGTACCACCCTCAAAAGTCCATTTTCTGGGCTCTAGAGCGTTATCGGTCAACGACCATCCTGCTAAATCAACAGGGGTCGAACCGGCATTGTATAACTCTATCCAATCTTCGTGATTGCCATACTGATCAACGATGGTGTTGTGATTTGAGGGCTGAATCTCGTTGATAATCAATGACTGTGATAATAGAAAAAAAGGAAAAGAAATCAAAAGCAACAAGGTGCTGAGAACGTATTTCATGATAAAAGGCGTAAAACCCGCTGTTATCAGGAAACAACGCTATGCTTGCCTGTCATCGGGATGTGTTAGTATAAGCCGAAGTGAGGTGTCTTTTGTAAAATAGGCCCAGGCCCAATTGATGAAAACGACCACTTTATTTCGGACCCCTAAGATAAGCATTAAATGTAGAAACATCCAAATCACCCAGGCAATTAACCCTCTAAAGTGCATATGTGGGAAGTCTACAAGCGCTTTGTGGGTACCTACGGTGGCCATGGATCCGAGATCGACATATTCAAAATCGGTGGTTTTTCGACCCAGTTCAATGCGTTTGAGATTTTTTGCCAACAATTTTGCCTGATTGATGGCCACATTGGCCAATTGTGGATGTGCCCGGGGATATTTGGGCGTTTCCATATAGGCGATGTCTCCAATGGCAAAAATATCCTTATTGTTACCCACCTGATTGATTCGATTCACTTTCAGGCGTTTACCATGTGGGGCAATTTCTTTGGACAATATGCCTTCCATCAAACGTCCGCGTACCCCTGCTGCCCAAATCACTGTTCTGGTGGGCAATTGCTCACCATTGTTCAGTGTCAGGGTTTTTCCGTCGTAATCTTTCACCAACGTTTTCAGCATGAGTTCAACACCCATCCGTTTGAGGTATTTTTCTGAGGTGATTTTGGTTTTTTCACTCATGTTGTTGAGTGTATGTGCAGCGCCTTCAACCAAAATAATTCTGAATTTGGAAAAATCGATGCCGTGGTAGTCTTTTGGAAGGATGTTGCGTTTGATTTCGGCAAAGGCTCCGGCCAATTCAACGCCGGTAGGTCCTGCACCAACAATCACCAGATTCAAAAAGGATTGCTTCTCGTCCTTTGGTGCGGCGATGGCATCTTCAAAATTTTTCAACACATGATTGCGCAGTGTCATGGCATCGTAGGTTGTTTTGAGTGAAAATGCGTTGTTGCGCACATTGACGTTGCCGAAAAAGTTGGTTCTGCAGCCAATGGCCACCACCAAATAGTCGTATTCAAAATCACCGATGGTGGTTTCCACCATTTTTCTTTCACGGTCTATTTTGGTGACTTCCGTTAAGCGAAATTGGACATTCGATTGTTTGTTGAATACATTGCGAAGGGGGAAGGAAATACTAGCAGGTTCGATTTGGGAGGTGGCTACCTGATAAAACAAGGGTTGAAATTGATGGTGATTGATTTTATCGATAAGCAGAACGTCGAACAAATTCTGATCCAAAGATTTAACCAATTGAATACCTGCGAAACCGCCACCAATGACAATCACTCTTTTTTTCATACGAACCAACCTTTTTTAGCTGTTTGAACCAAATCAGAATGTAGGCTTCCGAACCTCGAAAGTCTACACCTATTCAAACAAAAATACCTATTGAAACCCTTTACCTTAAAAACGCTACAAAGATACAAAAAA
>CAYYJF010000122.1:0-2283 GCA_964472175.1 uncultured Bacteroidales bacterium
TGTTCGTTTTTCGGATTCTATCTCCAGGGTAAATCCTTGGAGTTCTGCTATTTTTCTGATTTCATTCAACAATTTTTCGCTGTCGGGGACGCTCCACCACTTGTTTTTTGGATCCCAGGTGCTGTATGGCATTTTTTTGATGGCCTGGGTAAGCTCCGGACAATAGGAAAAAATGAGGCGCATTCGATTGGTGGCTGTTTGAACAATCAAAATGGTTTTATAGCCGATGGGTTTAATTTCAGTATAATTTACCTGTGTTTCAAACTCAGGCCTTTGATGGATGTCGACAATGCGGGAACCAAAGTATTGCTGTAATAGTTTAAGGTTGTTTTGGTAATTGGGGACAACCCAAACGCGTGCATTCATATTGAAAACTGCATATTTGAACGATCTAAGAAACTGAACATCAACTTCATTCTTTCGAACGCCAACAAAAATTTTTCTGCCGGAAATTTCAATAGTAACAGGGTTTTCAATAACTGGATTAGAAGCCATAATAATTGCGTATAAAGTTCAAAAACGAAAAGCAAACGCACTTTTGACAAATATACAACAATATTTTATTATTTCTTTTATATTAATTTATTTTATTATCCGCAAACCCAATGTGAGGTTTAGCGTGCTGACAGGTAGTGACTTGTCAAAGTTCAAATCATCAGAGCCGGTGGGGTAGCTGACATGATACTTCACTTTGTGGCTTCCCAAGAGCATGTAGGTTAGATTGACAGTAAATTTATCCTTAATGCATACACCGCCACCAATTTTGAAGGCTGTTTTGATGGATGGGTCGAAGGTACAGGTTTCATAATCTCCATTGACACGAATATCAAGTTCTCCCAGTTTCAGCATATTGAATCCGAGCCCAAATACTCCAAACATGTTCAAATGTTTTGCGATGGGTTTTTCAAAGTGCAAGCCTGCCATGAGGGGAATGTTAACATAGTGAGGATAGTCGATGGAAAATTCATATAGTGGACCAACGGTTCCAGTAAGCTCATCATAAAGTGCATCAAAAAAATAATCCTGATAATCCTGACTTACTTTGTTTGAAGACGTTCCAAGGCTTAAAGTCCAGGAAAGACCCTGTGTGGAGAGTGACTTCAAGGTATTGACCCCGAGATAAAAACCGTCTGAGGCATATCCGGATCCTCCAAAGATGGCGGTACTTTTGTCATCTTCGGCGAAATCACCTGTTGGAGTGGCAAAACCAAATTGTATTTCTCCTTTTACTTTTTCTTGAGCCAACAATGAGGAGGAAACAAGCAACATGCATAAAATCAAAAATAAATGTTTCATTATAAGACGGCGTGATTGATTCATTGGAAATGAAAAATTATATATATTTTACAAATACATTGTGTTAATTATTTATAAACTTCCAATACAAAAAAAGGACCAAGTAAGCATGAGAAGGTCGGTCAGTCCCATAGGGACCAACCGACTTCTCATTGATTCACAATGAATTGCAACATTTTATTCGATTTTCACGACTGCAAATTGACAAACAGATGTAAATATAATCTGAACGAAATTGTTGTTTTTCATGTTGATAATCACCAGACAAAAATAGCATTTATTATTTCTTATCTTGCATTTAACCTTTCTTTTTTTTGAATCCACTCATTGTAAAGGAATTTTTCACATCCATGAGGGGGTATGGAAGGTATGGACGCTTGTTGGTTTAGTTTAAGATGTTTCCTATTTTGAAACCAATAGATAGGCTGCGTGGTTGGACGGGGCCGTACATATAGGAGGGATCTCGGTCTATACCACGGTCAAAATCAGATTGATAGGCGTTCAGTAGATTTTTGGAAGTGACATAGCATTGAATGTCGGCGCTGTTCCATTTAAACTGGTATTTGAGACTTAGACCCAAATCGAAAAAGGTTTTCGAGGTTCTCAATGTGCCGGCAACTGGGTCTGCATCTGGACCAAAATAGGGAACCAACATGTTACCGGTATAATTTCCGGTGGCACTCAGGCAAAATTTTTCGGTGAAATCCCAATCCAATGCCATAAAACCGTAGGTATCGGGGGTTCTGAAGAATCGTTTTTCATTGAATTCCTGTGGGACATCGTAACGGCTCGACTGCCAGGTAAATCCGGCGTTGAGAGAGAATGCTTCTGCTGGTTTTACTTTGAGTTCCCAATTGACGCCTTGAACGGTGGCTCCATCCTCGGCATTTTTGCGCATATAATAAACGATACCTTGGGCATCGGGGGTGCCAATTTCGTTGACAAAGGGATGGTTCAACCGGGTTAAAAAGCCTTCCATCAGAAGTC
>CAYYJF010000123.1:0-2217 GCA_964472175.1 uncultured Bacteroidales bacterium
TCTTCGTTTTCAAGTGAAACGGCACAAGACCAATCATGTAAGACCAACAAAGCGGTATCGATAATGCCCTCTCTGGTTTTTGTCGGGATATCGGACAAATTGTAGACAGTTTCATCGACCGATGTATATGCATTGATGTTTTGTCCAAATTTGACTCCTATTTGCTGAAAATAATTCAACAGAGATTTGTCGGGAAAGTTTTTGGTGCCATTAAAACACATATGCTCAAGAAAATGTGCCAATCCATTTTGGGCATCTTCTTCCAAGATGGCTCCCACATTTTGTGCGATGTAAAAGTCGGCCCGTTCTTTGGGCTTTTCATTGTGGCGGATGTAATAGGTCAATCCATTCTTTAATTTCCCATATCTGACGTTCGGGTCAATTGGAATCCGATTGTTTGTCTGTGAATAAACGCCAAAATTAATAGCGAAAAGAAGGATAAGGGCAATGTGGGTTGTTTTCATTGAAAATGAATTTTATGTCAGCAAAAATAATAAGAAACCTTAAAATGCATAAATGTTCCTATAAAAAGATTTACTTGTATGATGTTGAATAGATATGTATTCGGAATTTTTTATCTTTGTCACCCTGAATATCAATCATAAATCTCCCTATGAAAAATTTCAAGTTGGTGAACAACCTCTTCGGCTGGATAACATTCCTAATTGCAGCCATCACCTATCTTTTGACGATAGAGCCGACAGCCAGTTTTTGGGATTGTGGCGAATTTATTTCTACTGCCTATAAATTAGATGTGGGACATCCTCCTGGTGCGCCTTTTTTTATGCTGGCAGGTCGTTTCTTTGCCAATTTTACCAATGATCCGATGATGGTTGCAAAGATGGTCAATTCTATGTCTGCAATTTTCAGTGCATTGACCATTCTGTTTTTATTTTGGACCATCACCCACTTGGCAAAAAAAATAGTTCCTAAGAATGTCGACAACATGAGCCTGTCCGAGCAAATTACCATCATCGGCTCTGGTTTGGTTGGGGCGTTGGCATATACGTTCTCGGACACCTTTTGGTTTTCAGCTGTTGAAGGTGAAGTTTATGCTTTCTCTTCTTTATTTACTGCCGTTGTTTTCTGGGCAATGCTCAAATGGGAAGATGTATCAGACAGACCGGACGCTGATAAATGGATTATCCTCATTGCCTATTTGATGGGACTTTCTGTGGGTGTCCACTTGTTAAACCTGCTCTGTATTCCTGCATTGGTATTGATCTATTACTTTAAAAAAGCAGAAAAAGTAACGCCTAAGGGCTCCATCATGGCTTTGCTTGTTTCTATTGGGTTGATCGCCGTTGTTTTATATGGCATCGTTCCGGGATTTGTAAAAATGGCCGGATGGTTTGACCTGTTTTTTGTCAATGTTGTCGGATTACCCTTTAATATGGGTGCTGTTATCTTTGTTGCTTTTGTTGCTGCATTTCTTATTTGGGGGTTGTACGAAACTTTTTCAGGGAAAAGCGAAATGCGCATGAAATTGGCATTTTGTGCCAATTTGATTTTGGTTGGAATTCCGTTTATCGGAAGCAGCTTTCTTGTTTGGGTATTACTTTGTGCCGCCCTGGTCGCATTTGTTTTTGTTTGGAAAGGCTGGAATGCCAAACTGTTCAATACAACCTTGTTGTCATTAATGGTGGTTGTTATTGGCTACTCCAGTTATGGGGTTACCGTGATTCGATCTTGTGCAAAACCACCGATGGATCAGAATTCACCCAACAACATGTTTACGCTAAAATCTTATTTGAATCGTGAACAATATGGAGATTCTCCACTTGTCTATGGTAAAACCTTTGCTTCTCAGGTCGATTACAAACCCGAAAATGGCGGTTGTGTTCCTATTTACAAGAAAGGTGAAACCATCTGGAGCATGAAAATCAAGGAAACTCCCAACGAGAAGGATAAATATTTTAAGTCTGGTACCAAAGATGAACCGGTCATGGTCTCTGAGTGTAACATGTTTTTCCCGAGAATGTACAGCAATCAACCGGATCACATACAATCGTATAAAATGTGGTCAGATTTTAAAGGTAAACGTGTTAGTTTCAACCTTTGTGGACAAACACAGACGGTGCTGGTTCCAACCATGGGTGAAAATCTGAAATACTTTTTATCCTATCAGGTGAACTTCATGTATTGGCGGTACTTTATGTGGAACTTTGCAGGACGTCAAAACGATATTCAAGGTCATGGTGAACTTCAAAACGGCAA
>CAYYJF010000124.1:0-2097 GCA_964472175.1 uncultured Bacteroidales bacterium
TCAATGCCAAATATTGTTTGCGCCATAAATCACCATGAGGAGGTCGGAATAAGTCGGAATCAATATACTTGGCGGCTTTTTCAATGTTTTCCAAATATTGATCCGTTTTGGTTAGAAAACCTCTCAAATGGTTGTAGGTATGGTTGCCTGTTCTGTGTCCTCTACGGAGTATCTCCTGGTATAAATCCGGGTGTCTCCATACATTCTCTCCAACACAGAAAAAGGTTGCTTTCACCTCATATTGGTCTAAAACATCCAATACCCAAGGCGTAACCTCGGGTATTGGACCATCATCAAATGTCAAATAGATGACTTTTTTATCAGAGTCTTTTCTCCAAAGGACTTTTCCGTATATCCTTCTAAAAAAAAGTGGCAATTGTTCAATCAACATGTAAGATCATTTTCTGGCAAACAATTGTTCGTATTTGGCTCCGTATTTGTTAAATTCAGGCAAATACTTTTCGAAAAGGGCTGGCTCATACTGTTGATACAAATTCAATATATAATGAAACATCATCATGTTGCTTTGTACCAATTGGCCTGCTGACATGTATTGGGCAGGTTTTAAACCATCAGCCCAACGGATGTGTTCCAATGCTGTTTTGGCGCATTTTTCTAATAAAGCCGTGCCCTTCTCTTTATTCCCTATTCTGTAATATGCATCCGCAAATTCAAGCAGGGAACTATTAACCAATACTGTTTCAATTGGCAACACCTTCAAACAATAATCTGCAGCTTTTTCGGCCATTTCAAACCTTTTTTCATCGACCAACCTGCGAACCAGATAGGAAAACAAAGCACGATGGGTACGACACATCCGGAGCACATTTTCATCCAAATAAACAGTCGGATCTGCAACATTTCCGTATTTGAATTTGTTCATCATCAAATCATACATTTTATCCGTATTCATCAATGGAGCACCAGCATTGCTAACGATGGGAGATAATTTGTACGACAAGCCTTCCTGAATGAAATTTGCATTCATATTCAAATAGTTGGATTCATCTACCGAGATGGCAAAACAAATAGGACGCTTCCACTTGTTTTCTTGTATCATTTCCAGAATCAGCAAATGGCTTTTATACAAATAAGACCGATCCTTCAAATCAATTGTAAAGCGGTCTACAATCAAATCTTTGAATTTTGGATCTACATATCCATTTTTAATCACCTCGGCCTTATCAACATCCATATACAGCTTGGATGCGGGAATATAATCAACATTTTCGTAGCTTCCCGGAATCTTTTTGTATTGGGCATCGTCCGTTTCCAACCAACTCATGGCCACATCCAAACTAACCGAATCTTCCGTCAATTTGTAAATTCTCGCATAGTCCCTTTTACCATTATAATACATCGATGGGGTCCATCCAATGGGCAAGGCCTTGGAGTCATAATACGGACGTGACATCTGAGCTGCATACCAATCTGTTTGAAGGTAACTCAAATTGCATACACGAACATCCGTTCTAAAGCCCTCTACTTCCTGCACGTACCACAAGGGGAAAGTATCATTGTCACCATTGGTGAAAATGATGGCATTTTTATCGCATGACTCGAGATAATTGCGGGCAAAATCTCTGGTTGTGTAGCGATCTGAGCGATCATGATCGTCCCAGTTTTGAGCTGCCATCAATGCGGGTACACCCAAACAAACAATTGAAACAGCAACCGCAGCCGGCAATTCCGAAACATATTTTTTTAGATAGTGAACAATACCTGCAACGCCCAAGCCTATCCAAATGGTGAAGGCATAGAATGAACCGGCATAGGCATAATCACGTTCACGAGGTTGTAATGGCGGTTGATTCAAATACAAAACAATGGCCAAACCGGTCATAAAGAATAGGAAGAACGTGACCCAAAAGCCTTGGATACCTTTCTCCCCTTTGAAGGCCTGGAAAGCAATTCCAATCAAACCCAGAAGAAGGGGTAAAAGGAAATATGTATTTCTGCCTTTGTTGTTTTTCATTTCAGATGGCAAATTGGATTGGTCTCCAACCAACATCTTATCTATGAATGGAATGCCGGTAATCCAGTTGCCGTTTTGAAGTTCACCATGACCTTGAATATCGTTTTGACGTCCTGCAAAGT
>CAYYJF010000125.1:0-2087 GCA_964472175.1 uncultured Bacteroidales bacterium
GCTGTCACCCGTCAAATTTTGAATCAACAGTTGGTCTCTGGTGCCGTATTGAAGTTTGAGGGTATCACCTGGCAGTAACAAATTGTAGGGCGCATCTAGACCATTGATGTAATTGACAGTAGGGGCAACAACCATCGATTTGTACGTTGCACCACGTAGGCTTTGCGCACCAATGAACAGAAATAACAAAAGAACCAAATAACAACTGCTCAGAAACTTCATCATATTCGTTTTAACCGCGTTTTGCCCGTTCCCAGTTGACGGATTGTTTCCCCCGAATATAGCGAAAAAAACCAAAGAAAACGGACAGATTCATCACTACAAAATAATAAGGCACAAAGAGTATTTTGATGCGGACTTTTTTGTGTTCGACATACCAACCCAGCAAAGCCAACAGGTAGAAACAGAGTTGTAAAACCCAGATTGTCAGGTAAAATGACGGCTGTGGTGTTTGGGAATGAAATGCCATGATCGTGTTCAGAATTAGGATGAAGGGCAAAGCAAAAGGTGCCAGTGTCCACCTCAAAACACGGTGGGAAATGTATTGAAATGACAGGATTCCGTATTTGAAGGGATTGAGTAAGGATTTGAGCCGCACCACCGATTGGATGCCTCCGGCGGAAATTCTCACCTTTCTTTTGAATTCTTCCTGCACATTGGCTGAAGCCGATTCTGCTGCATAGGCTTCCGGATCATATTGGATGACATAGCCTTTTTGTGCGATGCGCAGAGATATGATAAAGTCGTCGAGCAGGGTATCGGGTTCTACTGCTTCAAAGAGATCGGTTCGAAGGGCAAACAATTCGCCGGCTGCACCGACCACGGAATATAGTTCTGAATCCCATTTTTTCAATTTGGATTCATACTTCCAGTATAAACCTTCTCCTGCAGCTGCGGCTGCATCCCTTTCATGGTTCAAAATGCGTTTTTCTCCGGAAACACAGCCTACTTTTGGGTTGAAAAAACAGGTGGCCAGTCGTCTGACGGACGATTTGCCCAACAGTGTGTTGGCGTCACAAAATACCACCAACGGGGTTTCAACCAAACCCATACCCCGATTCATGGCCGCAATTTTACCCTTTCTTTCGGGCAAATGTGACACCACCACGTCCGGATATTGCCCTACTTTTTCTGGCGTTCCATCGTCGGATCCGTCTGTGATCCACAACACGTGCAGTTTTTCTTTGGGGTAGTCCAGTTCCAGCGTATTTTTCATTTTTTCCTCCACCACGCCTGCTTCGTTGAAGGCGGTAATGAACAGCGTGACATGGGGCAAATCGTTTTCATCCGTTTCGATTGGCGATTTCTTTGCAAACAAGCGTTTGATTCTCACCAAGATATACAGCAAAATGCCGTATCCCAAATAGGCATAAAACACCACGAATAACAGAATCCAGAACAGAACGATGATGGTTGTCATAAGCTTTATTTTTGTTGAGCATTATACGCGAACCCATTGCTGCAGCGCAGGGTCGTATTGTTTGATGGGTTTTGCCGGATTGCCTCCCACAACGGTATAGTCAGGAACATTTTTCGTCACCACACTGCCACCGGCCACAATGCTGTGTTTGCCGATGGTTACACCGGCGGCGATGAATACGTTGGCACCAATCCATGCTTCGTCTTTGATGACAATGGGTTTGGTGGTGACCGGTTGTTTGAATATGCTGGTTTCAATGTTTTCGTAACTGTGATTGAGTCCGCTCAAAACGACATGTTGCGCCAAAGCTATGTCGTTGCCCATTTCTACAGGCCCGATCACGACTGAACCCAGGCCGATGCGACACCTGTTTCCAATGATCACGGCACCCACTCCGTTGTTGATGGTGCAAAAATCCTCGATGGTTGAATAATCACCCAATTGGAAGGGGTTAAAGGGGAGGACATCCATTCTGGTTCTGGAACAAATGCGGCTGTGTTTGCCCTTCTGATGAAAAAATGGATTGACAAAGATCCGAACCCACCACCTGGGACGTGCCTGGTATTTGGGAATGAGCATCCACAAGATGCATTTTTTCAATCCCGGTTTCGATTTCAAATAGGATTTGATGGGCTTCATACGGGTTTGGTTTTGGAAAGTTTTCTGT
>CAYYJF010000126.1:0-2024 GCA_964472175.1 uncultured Bacteroidales bacterium
TTCAAACACAAAAAAATCAAAGCCGTAACCAGCATCTACAACCAATGTGGCATTCCCGACAAATGCATTGAAGAAATCAACAGACTTCATAAAGCAGCATTGGACACCTTGAACAAAGTCGCTGTCGAACACCATCGAAAAGCGTTTCTGATACAATATACCAACGAACTGATTGAAAGAAACAAATAAATAAGCCCTGATCCTATGCCATACAGACGACTGCCCAATACAGACCAGTCCCGGATTCGGGCCTTGCAAACCGCCATTGACCAAAGCAACAGAGTCTCGGTTTTGGATTGCGCCTTTTCAGTAAAGGCACTAAATGAAGCCGAATCTTTTCTGCCAGGTTTTGAATCAGCCCACCACGATTATTTGCAATGTTTGGACAAGCAGATTCAATCGGGGAAAAAATTCCAATCACAAGCCAAATTGGCCAGGCTGTATGTATCGCATTTCATTCAGGTCCTGAATTTATGCATCATTCGAAATGAAATCAAACCTGAAATGAAGCGCCTCTATGGTTTGGAACCCGAAGACAATACGGTACCGGAACTCGTCACCGACAGCGCCTTGATCAAATGGGGAGATTTGATTGTTGCCGGAGAACAAGAGCGGCTTCGTTTGGGTGGAACGCCCATCTACAACCCCGCCATTGCCAAAGTACGTGTGCATATTGAGCTGTTCAAAGATGGCTATATTGCCCAGAAAACCCATCAAAAAAGCACCAACCGCACCCTGGAATTGGTGTCAAACATGCGTGAACAAGCCGACGCCATCATTCTGGACATTTGGAACCAGGTTGAAGAGCATTTTAAAAATTTACCGGAAACCAATAAAAGAACCGCCTGCGAATCCTACGGCGTTCGTTATTATTTCAGGAAAAATGAAACAAAAGAATGATTGACACACATGCCCATCTGTATCTTCCCGATTTCGAAGACGAAATAGACGACATCCTTTTACGGGCAACACAAAACGGCGTACAGCAGATTTGGCTTCAAGCGACAGATTATCAGAGTTGTATCAAAATAAAAAACTGCCCGGCCCATTTCCCTTTCAAATACTTCGGCGGTTTACATCCCTGCGACGTCAAGGAAGATTACATGAGGGAACTCCAAGCCATTCAGCCCCTCGTTTTCTCCAAAGGATTTGACGGAATCGGAGAAATCGGCATCGACTTGTACTGGGATAAATCCCATTTCGCCGAACAATGCAAAGCTTTTGAAATCCAGCTGCACTGGGCCATCGACACCAACAAACCGGCGGCCATCCATGTGCGCGATGCCTATCCGGAAGTGCTGGAACGCCTCCAACCCTTTAAAAACAAAGGACTCAGGGGCATCATCCACAGCTTCAGCGGCACACTTGAGCAAGCACAAGAACTCATCGATTTTGGTTTCTTATTGGGCATCAACGGCGTGGTCACTTTCAAGAAATCCCATCTGCCTGAAATCCTCAAGCAGCTTCCATTGCAAAAAATCGTACTCGAAACAGATGCGCCCTACCTCACCCCGACACCCCACAGAGGCAAACGCAACGAACCAGCCTACCTCCCACTCATCGCCACAAAATTGTCTGAAATCTACGATTGCACCCCGGCCTACATCGAGGAACAAACCGACATCAACGCCAAAAGCCTGCTCCTATAGCTTAATTTTCAGCCACTTTTTCAAGAAACCTCACGCACACCCTTGCCACATCTCATTTTTTTACTACTTTTGCAACCGCATTTAGGAAATCAACCATCCAAAATGACAAGGAGAGATGCTCGAGTGGTTGAAGAGGCACGCCTGGAAAGCGTGTGTACCCCTAAAGGGTACCGCGGGTTCGAATCCCGCTTTCTCCGCAAAGATTTTTAGACAAACGAGCGAAGCTCGTAGCTTAAAAACGAAAAAAGACCGCATCAAGCTTGCTTGAATGCGGTATTTTCGTTTATAAGCGTTACTCCGAAGGAGGTTTGTCCAAAAATCGTTGCTCAGGATACCCCACCGAGGATCGCGGCGCGCATGCGACGCAATTCCGAT
>CAYYJF010000127.1:0-2022 GCA_964472175.1 uncultured Bacteroidales bacterium
CTGGCCATGCTGGTTCATGGCGATCAACTCAAACGATCTGATTATTTGAATACAGAAGAGTTTTTAACCGCATTGAAAAAAAATCTGGATAGATTATTGGAGATAAAATGAAAATAGCTGCTGTTCTTTTCGTGTTGCTTTTGTTCGTTTACATGTTTGTTTATGTGTTCAACCAAAGCATACAGCTGCTACCAACAAAGGGTCACATACGTGTTGTGTTTACAACATGCTATGTGATTCTTTTTTTGGTACTGCTTTCCGGCATTTTTTTAGAACAAGTGCTGGATAAAAGCCTCATCAAATGGCTGACCTTTTTCGGCTATTCTTTTGCGGTGCTGGTCATTTACATGATGCTGGCCTACATTCTTTCAGACCTGATGACTTGGCTGAGCCGTTGGTTTCAGCTCGCGCCAAACGGAATACTGGGCATCAAGAAATGGATGGTTGGTGGCTTTCTCGGATTCGCTGTCATCGCGATGGTCATTGGAAACTTTAAATTCAACCACCCGAATATCAACAAATTAAGCCTTTCTTTCCATAAGAAAATGGACAAATCGTTGCATTTGGTTGCGGCGAGTGACATTCATTTGGGCAATAGCATAGACAAGAAAAAACTCCATGAATATGTCCGGCTCATCAACAAACAACATCCGGATGTGGTGGTTTTGGTGGGCGACATCATTGACAGAAATTTCAAGGCTGTTCTGGATCAAAAAATGGAAGAGGAATTGAGCCAAATCAAAGCACCATTGGGTGTTTACGCTGTTTTTGGCAACCATGAATCGTATGCTGGTGCTTTGAATGACATTGAAAAAATGTTGAATCGTGCCGGCATTGAAGTCTTGCGCGATGAACACAAATTGGTCGATCAACGTTTTTACCTCATTGGAAGAAACGATGCAACACAAACCAACCGCAAGAGTTTATCGAGTTTGGTGGCACCGCTTGAAACCGAAATTCCAAAAATTTTATTGGACCACCAACCACTCCATTTAAACGATGCAGTGGCCAACGGTATTGATTTACAACTATCTGGACACACCCATCGTGGTCAAATTTTCCCGGGAAATCTAATTATAAAATGTATCTTTGAACTCGGATATGGCTATTTGAAGAAAATGCAGACCCACTTTTATGTGTCCTCAGGATTGGGCATATGGGGACCGCAATATCGGATTGGATCCACATCCGAAATTGTAAGCATCAGAATTTCAGATAACCAGCAAGATATTAACCATTCTAATTGAACTATGAAAAGAATCTTAGTACCGTTGTTGGCATTGTTGTGTTTGCCAATTTTTGTATTTGCACAAACTGTCACCATTGATTTAAACGCCAAAAGGCAGCTGATTAAAGGTTTTGGCGGGATGAACCACCCTGTTTGGGCAGGAGACTTGACAGCGACACAGCGCAACACGGCATTTGGCAACGGTGAAGGTCAATTGGGTATGACTATCTGCAGAATCTATGTTCACGAAGACCGCAATCAATGGAATCGCGAAGTAGCCACTGCCAAAGCAGCACAGGCAACCGGTGCTTTGTTATTGGCTTCACCCTGGAATCCCCCAACAAGCATGACAGAGCTCTTCACTAAAAGCGGAGACGAGGATGCCAAAAGATTGAAATATGACAGTTATGGCGCTTATGCCCAACATTTGATTGATTATGTCACATACATGAAGTCACAGGGGGTCAACTTGTATGCCATATCCATACAAAACGAACCGGACTGGGGATATGACTGGACTTGGTGGACATCTACCGAGATGTTTAATTTTGTAAAAAATTACACCAAAGTCATTCGAACAGCACATCCCGATGTTAAAGTCATGGCTGCAGAATCTTTCGGATACAGCAAAGGCATGACCGATCCCATTTTGAATGATTCTACAGCATTGTCGCACATTGACATTGTCGGTGTACATACTTATGGCGTTTCCAACCCATCTGCCTACGACTTATTAAAGAGCAAAGCAAACAAAGAATTCTGGATGACAGAGGTTTATCACCCCAATAGCGATG
>CAYYJF010000128.1:0-1948 GCA_964472175.1 uncultured Bacteroidales bacterium
CCGAAAAAATTGTTCGGATCACCGCTTCACCCAAAAGCATCAAACCGATGGAAAGCCTGATTGTCCCATCCATCAAACCAAGCGAAACGCACTGGACGGTCGGAAAAACGGGCCGGAATTTGATCATCAAAACGGCGAAAATGTCCTTGTTGATTGATTCAAATAACGGAGCCATCACATATTTGGATGAAAACGGCCATACTGTACTCAAAGAACCGGCGCTGGAGAATAAACAATTCTGGCCCATACAGGCAGATGGTCATACTGGATGGAGCATGCGGCAACAGTTTCTGACACAGGAAGGAGAAGCCTTGTATGGTTTGGGACAGCACCAATCCAATGAACTCAATTATTTGGGGAAAAATGAAACCTTGTATCAATACAACACCAAAGTGTCTGTTCCATTTGTGGTGTCCAGCAAAAATTACGGATTGCTTTGGGACAATTATTCGTTGACCCGCTTCGGTGATCCCCGCCCCTATGCCAATCTGGATCAATTCATTTTGTATGATAAAAACGGCCAGACAGGTGGCTTGACCGCGCGGTATCAAAACACGGGATACAGAAGTCAACTCATTGAACGTCAGGAGAAAACTATCGATTATGAAACATTGGAAACAATTAAAAATTTTCCTTCCAATTTTTCGTTCAACAATGCAGTCATTACCTGGGAAGGAGCACTGCAAGCCAAAGAAAGCGGAATTTTTCGGTTCAACCTCTATTATGCCGGCTATACCAAAGTATGGCTGGACGACAGTTTGGTGGTGGCAGAAAGATGGCGTACTTCCTGGAATCCAAACAATTATAAATTTACGGCCAACTTCACGAAAGGAGAAAAACGTCGTATACGCATTGAATGGAAACCTGATGGCGGAGTCTCCTATTTGGGTCTGAAAGCATTGAGCCCTGTACCCGATTCGATCCAAAACCGACTTTCCTTTTGGTCGGAAATGGGCAAGCAAATGGATTATTATGTCGTTCTGGGGAAAAATGCAGACGATGTAATCAAGGGCTATCGGTATTTGACAGGGAAAGCGCAAATCATGCCCAAATGGGCCATGGGCTACTGGCAGAGCAGAGAAAGGTACAAGACACAACAAGAGCTTTTGTCTGTCCTGAGTGATTTTCGCCAAAGAAGAATTCCCATCGACAACATCGTTCAAGATTGGTCATACTGGAAAGAAGATGCCTGGGGCAGCCACGTAGCAGACAGTTCCAGATTTCCTGATTTAAAAGGCATGGTCGATGAGGTTCACCGCAAAAATGCCAGAATCATGATTTCCGTCTGGCCAAAATTTTATGCTGAAACCCAACATTTCAAAGACTTTGACAAGCATGGCTGGATGTACAAACAAGCCATTCAGGACAGTGTGAAAGACTGGATAGGAAAAGGTTACATCGGATCGTTTTATGATGCTTTCAGCAGGGATGCCAGGCAGTTGTTTTGGAAACAGTTGGATGAACATTTGTACAACCAGGGCTTTGATGCCTGGTGGATGGATGCCTCCGAGCCAGATATTTTATCAAATGCCGACATCAATTATAGAAAAAAATTGATGAACCCCACCGCTTTGGGTTCTTCCACCGAGTATTTCAATGCGTATGGATTGATGAATGCCAAAGGCATTTACGAAGGGCAACGTTCCAAAGGCGACAACCAGCGGGTATTTTTATTGACGCGCTCTGGATTTGCCGGATCTCAAAAGTATGCCGCTTGTATTTGGAGTGGCGACATCGGCACGCGCTGGGAGGATATGAAAGCCCAAATCACCGCAGGTTTGAATTACGCCATCTCGGGAAATCCATATTGGACCATGGACGATGGCGGATTCTGTGTCGAAAAAAGGTATGAATCGGCCAAAGAAGGGTCTGAAGACAAAGAAGAATGGCGGGAATTGCAGGTTCGTTGGCATCAATTCGGTTGTTTTGCACCCATTTTCAGAAGTCA
>CAYYJF010000129.1:0-1746 GCA_964472175.1 uncultured Bacteroidales bacterium
TGCAAACAAGCAGTGCCGTTCAGGCTGTTGTTGACTGGTTTGGCCCAATTGATTTTACCCGATTTAAAGATTGCAGCAAATGCAATGATGCAAATGCACCTGAAGCAGCTTTGATCAAGGGCAATCCTGCAGACAATCCGGACATGTTGGCTTTGATCAACCCCATGACTTTTTTGGATGCTAAAGACCCAAAATTCCTTGTAATACACGGACAATCTGACAATGTCGTACCTCATTGCCAGGGTGAATTCTTTTCTGCTGCATTGAAAGAAAAAGGATTGTTGAGTGAATTCATTTCAGTTCCCAACGGACAACATGGTCAAATAACCTTCAATGAAAATACATTCAAGAAAATGACGGATTTCTTTCTTTCGGAGTCGAGTAAAAAGTAATTTTTGTACTTTTGTAGCCCGCCTCAAAAAAAGATTGACAGGGTATACATATGAATAAAATGCACGAGATCATATTGATCAATATCTATGGTACTGACAAACCAGGATTGACTTCTTCTTTAACACAAGTATTGGCCAGCCACCATGTGAATATTTTAGACATTGGTCAGGCTGTCATACATAACAACTTGGATCTGGGTATTTTATTTGAGGTTCCATCCGAATCAGAATCTTCAACTTTATTGAAAGATTTGCTGTTTAAGGGCTATGAATTGGGTGTAAAAGTGAAATTTACGCCAATCAATGAAAAAGATTACAACCTTTGGGTCAGCAAGCAGGGGAAAGAACGCTACATCATCACTTTGTTGGGCCGTTTTATCACCGCCGAACACATTGCTGAGGTAACCCGTATTTTATACAAACAAGAACTGAATATCGATAAGATTTCCCGTATTTCAGGTCGAATCAAACTAGGTAGTTCTGCGCAAGACATCAAGGCTTGCGTGGAACTTTCTCTTCGTGGGAAACCCATAGATACAGCTGAAATGAAAGCCAATTTTCTGGAAACAGCCAGAAATCTGGGCGTGGATATTGCCTTTCAGGAAGATACAATTTTTAGAAGAACCCGTCGTTTGGTTTGCTTCGATATGGATTCAACACTGATTCAAACCGAAGTGATCAACGAATTGGCTGAAAGGGCAGGAGTAGGCGCTGAAGTTGCCAAAATTACAGAATCAGCCATGCGTGGTGACATCGATTTCACCGAAAGCTTCAAACAAAGGGTGGCGCTGTTAAAAGGTCTGGATGAAAAAGTGATGATTCAGGTAGCTGAAGATTTACCACTTACCGAAGGCGCTGAACGATTGTTCAGAACGTTGCAAAAGTATGGCTTCAAAACCGCCATTTTGTCTGGTGGATTTACCTATTTTGGAAGACATTTGCAAAACAAGCTGGGCATTGATTACGTGTTTGCAAATCAATTGGAGATTGTGGACGGTAAGCTGACGGGAAAAGCTTTGGGTGACATTGTGGATGGTCCCAAAAAAGCTGAGTTGTTGCGCAATATCGCTTTCAAAGAAGGCATTCACCTTGAACAGACGGTTGCTGTGGGCGATGGATCCAACGATTTACCCATGTTGAATATCGCCGGTTTGGGCATCGCTTATCATGCCAAACCCCTGGTTAAAAAGAATGCGCAACATGCCATTTCAACCACAGGTTTGGACGCTATTCTATATCTGATGGGATTTCGTGAAAGAGACATAGAATAGCGCCCGAAATATCCTTATTTTTTAAATATCAACTGAGCAAATTCTTTGAGCGATCTTCTCCAGGTCAACCATTCGTGTGCTGT
>CAYYJF010000130.1:0-1738 GCA_964472175.1 uncultured Bacteroidales bacterium
TCGTAACTGTTGATGACTAATTTTTCCATACTTTTCCTGATATATACAAGTAATATAAATAAAATGAGATGACAATAAGCGAGGGCCGCTATTGCTTCAAGGGTACATTTTTAACCGCTTCCAGTGCTGGTTTTGGCGTTTTATTGCGATAGTAAAGCAAGGGATAATTGGTCCGGTTTGGAATGGGGTAATCGTTTTTCCACGACATGCCGTCGTGTAAACCCCATACGGTAACGCGATCCAGTTTGTCTTTTCTTTCATAAAAAATCCGGAACAGCTCTTCATACCTTTGTGTGAGTTGTTTTTCGACGTTTTCAGGCAATTTCTTTTGATAAGGGTCAAAATAGGTTTTAAATTCTTCCAGTTGAAATTGGGCTTCGCTCATGGACTTACCGATGATTTGCCCTTCGCGGGTAAGTGGCAAAACGTCCACATCCAATTCGGTGATCATCACTTTGACCCCAAGCGAAGCAAAGGTGTCGATGGCTGCTTTGATGTATTCATTTTTGGGGAAATTCAATCCCCAATGTCCCTGAATGCCGATGCCGTCAATGCGAATGCCGGCCTTTTGCAACATTCTGACCATCTTGGCAATACCGTCTCTTTTGGTAGGTCTCCACGCGTTGAAATCGTTGTAATACAATTCGGTGTTGGGTGCATATTCTGCGGCGTATTTGAAGGCCAGCCTGACCATCTCATCTCCGTCACCAACACCTTTCACCCAAGTAGTGGGTCTGTAGGAACCGTCGTTGTCAATGACTTCATTGACCACATCCCAGGCATCCACCCGACCTTTGTAATGTCCGGCGACTTTCTCGATGTAGCTGCGCATTTGTTCCTTGACAGCTTCTTTGGTTTTTTGATTGCCTTGCTCGTCTTTGAAAAACCATTCCGGGGTTTGGTTGTGCCATACCAGCGTGTGGCCGATGATGTACATGTTGTTGTCTTTTCCGAACTGGACGAAAGCATCGCCTTGTTGGAAATTCCAAACGCCTGGTCTGGGGTTGATGACTTCGGCTTTCATCACATTTTCTGCCGTGATGCAGTTGAATTCTTTGGTGACGATTTGTTTCGAACCCGCATCGCTGCCCCTGACAATGGCATCATTGACAGAACAACCCATCAAAAACGCATTTTTATATATTTCCTTTAAAGGAAGCGCGGCGTTGCTGCGCATTTGAGCTTGTGTTACCCCGAACAAACAAGCCATCATAATGAACATTCCTATTTTTCTCATGGTATTGCAAAGGTATGATTTAATGTGAGATAGACAAAAATGCAGATCCCGGAGGTCTTAAAATTCCGAGCTGAAATGGAAGCGGATTTGTTTGAAATCGCTTTGTGCCATGCGCAACACATATTCGGAATCGGCCAAAAAGACATCTCTGCCGTCTTTGTCCACCGCCATGTATTGTTGTTTGCGCTTTCTAAAGGTATCCAATTCTTCCGCGTCGTCCGATTCAATCCAGCAGGCCTTGTATAGTGAAATGGGCTCCCAACGGCAAATGGCACCATATTCATGCTCCAACCTGTATTGGATCACCTCAAATTGCAACTGACCCACCGTGCCGATGATTTTTCTGCCATTGAATTGGTTGGTGAAACTTTGTGCAACCCCTTCATCCATCAATTGGTCGATGCCCTTTTGCAGTTGTTTGGATTTCATCGGGTCGGCATTTTCAATGTATTTGAACATTTCGGGCGAGAAGCTCGGGATGCCTTTGAAATGGAGGTCTTC
>CAYYJF010000131.1:0-1690 GCA_964472175.1 uncultured Bacteroidales bacterium
AACTGCGCCGGCGCAATCACTGGCAAAATCACCCCATTCAACAACGTAGCAGCCGTGCGCTCATAGATAATGCCACGAGCAGTTGAGAAAATGATGCCTATCAGCGTGCTATTCAATGCAATATCAATGGATTTGCTTATATCGTTGTTTTCAACAATGAACTCATCCAGGTTATCGACATGCAGAATGAACTCAAGCAAATAATCTCCGGTCAAACCAACGGGCTCATTTTGATTTCTTTTGGCAACCAGTTCTAAAGACAAACGAATTCGAACGTTTTTTTCTTCAAGCTGGAATGCGGTTTGTTGGCCCATCTTTACTTCCACCCCATCATGAGAAAGGGGATTTTCCATGTATTCATCCGTGGTATTGATGTTGGATTTCAAAATCCTGATTGAGGTGACAGCGATAAGCTCAGGACGTATGGTGCTCATTAGGCGATATTTAAATTCATAGTGGTATTGTTGATGCTTTTGGCATTCTCATAGCCGGTGTTTTGCAAAGTCTTTTTTTCGGGCATCGGCACATACATGGTCAACTTGACGTACTCGATGGAGGAATACTTTTTGCAAGCGACTTTGGGTGTTGTAATGACATCGCTTTCCAAAACCACTTCGATTTTCGCCAAGCTTTGAAGCGTCAGATTGTGCAGTCCGGACAACAATTTGCTGACTTCACTTTCGGATTTGCCCAACCGATTCGCCAAATCCTTTTGGGTCCAACCTTTCTCTTTCAGCAAATCGCTGATTTGATCGGATATTTCCAGATTCTTGCGGACAAAAACCCGGTTGTATGGCTGGATTTTCGCTTTCAGCCGTTCTAAAACAGCGGACTTGTCTTTTGTCATAATTCTATTTCCAATTTTGAGTCGTAAACAATATCGGTAAACTCATTTTTCCAGCGTATTTCGCCCGCTGTAAGCATATCATCAATTTTCTGAGCGATGGCATTGGCCTGCTTGATGTATGGTCCGACATTGGGACAGTCCTTCGCATTTTGGGTCGTCTTTATTCCACCATTGAACAAAATGACAACCTGTTTATTAAGCACCATGCAATACAATCTCAAATCTTGAACGGGCAAATTTATTGATCTCAGCATTTTTCTACTCGGAGGCAATCCAGACACATCCGCATAAATGGCTTCATTCCTAAAGAATTTACTTTTAATGGCACCGTATTCTTCGCCAATCAATTCCATCCAAACCAACAAATTGGATAGATCTTCAGCGATTTCATCCAGCTCTTCCATTCGATTCAGAAAGTCAAAAAACTCATTGACTTCGTTATGCTCAAATTGAACAGAAAAATAGTTGACTTTGCTAAGTTGCCAATCTGCTAATCGTACTATGCGGACAAAAGTATTCACTTATAAGTTAATATTCAAATTTTAAGTGTTAATTCTTGAGACGAAAACAGAAATCATGCCAAATCACAATTCACATTTGAGCTTTTTTAAAATACAAATATAACTATAGATATACATTAATAAAAATCAAATTATGATTATGGCCGTGCGTTTTCCAATAACGCCCTATACAAAACATATAACAACCAATACAACTTCTCCCGCTTCTTTTGCGGCGTCAACGGACATTCCTACAAAACTACGACCGGGCACCCCGCCGTATGCCGGTAGCGCTGATGATCTTTTTGTTCTGAAATTAATTTTGTGATAAGCGTAAAAAATG
>CAYYJF010000132.1:0-1666 GCA_964472175.1 uncultured Bacteroidales bacterium
ACTTTTCTTCTCTGACTTTCATTTTGTTTGGTTCGGTTTTACTATGTCGTACAACATCCAAATATACGCAGTGCGTTTACAGCATTATGGCGCAATGCGTTTACATCAGCTGTATATCAGCCCTAACTTCTTTGGTGTTAATGCTATCAAATATACAAAAGATTTTAGAATACTACAGTTTAGCAACAATCTTCTCAAAAAATGGAATCCATTTTTACATATTGCGCAATGTATTCTTTATCATAGCACCCGGTAGGATTAACTTCGATTGCCCACTACAGGTAGCTAAACTGCGACCATTGCCTTAGCGGCGAAGCTGCAAGAAAAGTGATTGTGCTTTAGATGATAATAGGCTGTGTTTTTTAGTCGTAGTGAAATCTACACTTAGCAATTAAAATCTCATCGTCCCTAACTTGGTAGATTAATCGATGTTCATCATCTATCCTGCGTGACCAAAAACCTTTATACTTGTATTTTAACGCCTCTGGTTTTCCAATTCCATCATATGGATTACGAGAGATGTCCTTTAAAATATCATTGATCCGTTTCAGCATTTTCTTGTCGTTCTTCTGCCAATACAGATAATCCTCCCACGATTCATCCACGAATATGAGCTTCATTTCTCAAGTATTTTTTTTTCAAATGACTTCCCACTCTTCAGTTTTTCAATAGCAGAATCCAGTCTTGCCTCATTTAATCTTGATGACAATTCGTGTTGGGTAGCATTCAATGAGTTATATTCTTCCAAAGAGATTATAACCACACCACTATCCTTACCTCGATTAATAATCAAGGTCTCAAAATTGTTTGTCACACTATCCAAATAGCGCTTAATGTCTTTACGAAAATCCGAAAGTGTTGTTGTAAGCATGGCGATATATATTTTATCATGTACATATTTATGTACAAATATATGTATTCATCTTTACATTTGCAACTAATTCGAATCGCGCTTTTCCTTAATTGCGGCCTAACAACACTATAGCTCTAATCGATCCAATGGACTTACTATCTGGTCAAAGCCCTTGGTGGTTACGTGCGTGTAAATTTCTGTCGTTGTTGTGCTTGCATGCCCAAGCAAGGTTTGAATGTATCGAATATCAACCCCTTGCTCCAAAAGATGGGTTGCAAAACTGTGCCTCAATGTGTGCACAGTTGCCGCCTTCTTTATCCCTGCTCGTTTGACCGAAGATCGCATGATTGATTGAATACTACGATCCGAATATGGCCCGCCGTCAGGCCCCTCAAAAAGCCATTGCTTGGGATGATAAACCAAAAAGTAAGACCGCAAAACCTCCAGTGTTGTCTTGGACAAAAGCGTGTAGCGATCTTTACGCCCTTTGGACTGAACAACACGGATTTGCATACGTTTGGAATCGATGTCGTTGATGCGAAGGCGCACGGCCTCTCCCACCCTCAAGCCAGCTGAATAGATGGTCATTAAAATGGCCTTGTGCTTTAGGTTGGGTGTCGCGTTCAAAATAGCGGCCACTTCTTCTTCGCTCAACACGACGGGCAACAGTTTGTCGGCTTGAGGTCGATCAATTTGATACACCTTGCGCTGACCGCGGAGTACATGTTCGTAATAAAACTTGATGGCGTTGATGGATTGATTCTGATACGAGATGGACACCTTTCGCTCCGTGACCAAGTAACGCAGGAAGTT
>CAYYJF010000133.1:0-1649 GCA_964472175.1 uncultured Bacteroidales bacterium
TGACGGGGTGATCGAAACGGAGTTTCTTCCGCGATCTGTCTATAAAACGTCCAATAATTTGCTCTTATGGGGTGGTTTGGATGGTTTCAACGAATTTCAGACAGCCACTTCGATGCGAACTTCAAACCTGTCTTTAACGCCCCTTATTACGAAGTTTTTATTATTTGGTTCGGAAATCAAACAACAGGTGAAATTTGGCGGCCGTGTGCTTTTGAGTGAAGCCATTAGTTCGACCAGGGAAATTCGATTGAAATACAATCAGAACTTTATCGGATTTGAGTTTTCTGCCTTGAATTATGTCAATCCGACACAAACGTATTATCGGTATATGCTGGAAGGTGCAGATCATTCGTGGAATGAAATTCAAACCATTGATGGGGTTGGACATGCCAATTATACCAATTTGGCACCAGGAACGTATTTCTTTAAGGTCTATGCAGCAGGGAGTAATCGTCAATTTGGAGTACAGTTTGCTGAAATCAAAGTGGTGATAAAGCCTCCATTTTGGAAAACGATCTGGGCGTACATGCTGTACTTTTTGTTGATTTCAGGCATAATTATATCCATTTTGAAGTACCTGGACCGTCGCAACAAAGAACGGATGGAGATTCAGAAAAAAGCCGAACTGGAACAACTCAAATACACTTTCTTCACCAATGTCAGCCACGAACTCAGAACACCTTTGACATTGATCATCACGCCTTTACAGTCTATCATTCAAAAAATGGGAGAGACCACGGTGAAAGACCAGTTGGAGCACATTTTGCGTCATGCCAATGATTTGTTGGGCATGGTGAACCGGTTGCTTGACTTCAGGAGGTTGGAAGTGAACGGCGATCCGCTGGTGTTGACCTATTGCAATGTGGGTGCGTTTGTTTCGGACATTGCCGGCGGTTTTAGCGAAACCTGCACGCAGATGGGCATACACTTAGATTTGACTGGCCTTTCCAAGGATGTAATTGCCAATATTGACAAGGAAAAAATGCATAAGATTGTCAACAACCTGATGTCGAATGCAGTGAAATTCACGCCAAAAGGCGGAAACATTGAGGTGGCTTTGACTTTGGACGCGGCTGAAGACCAATTTGTATTGCAGGTATCCGATACGGGGGTGGGCATTCCAAAAGCCGATCTTCAACACATTTTTGACCGATTCTACAGATCCAACAACCAACGCGTAACCAACACCGGCAGCGGTATTGGACTTCATTTGGTGGATGAATATGTGCAAATGCATCGTGGAAGCATCCGGGTGGACAGTGACATCAACAAAGGCACCCATTTTGAGCTTTTCTTTCCTTTGAATGCAAGTGACAGCCTGTCCATGTTGAACGGGGATGGAAGTATCGGCGAAAAGGAAGGTCAAATGAAAATTCTGGTGGTTGAAGATCACGATGAATTCAGGGCTTTTTTGTCGAATGAATTGTCTGAAAAGTACAACATCATTGCTGCACCCAATGGAAAAGTCGGTTTGGAAATGGCCATTTCGCAACAGCCGGATTTGATTGTTTCGGATGTGATGATGCCTGAAATGACGGGGGTAGAGATGTGTCAGGAAATCAAAAAGAATGTGCATACGTCGCACATTCCCATCATCTTGTTGAGTGCAAAAGCATCCGATTTGGCACAAATTGAGGGCTTGGAAGCCG
>CAYYJF010000134.1:0-1613 GCA_964472175.1 uncultured Bacteroidales bacterium
AATCAACAGTAGGTTTTTCATAAATGATGCAATTAAAGGTTTTATTTTGCTATGCAATCCATCCAAACATTCTGCTTATTACGATCCATTTTCCATCAATTTTTTCTAGATACAGATAGAATCCTGCAGCACTTAAAAAACCTCTTGAAGTGGAAAAATAAATCAAGGCTAATGTTCTATCCTTATTCATGCCCGGACTTGATATCTTAATGATTGATTTCTGACCTAGTTTTTTATTAAAACTTCTCCACCCATCTGGCTTGAATAGAGTCTCAACTTCCTGATTTGACAGATAAATGATTTTTCCCTGGAAACCAACAATTGAATCAATCTGGATTGATGCTTTGTTTCTTTCAATAAAATCAAGATAAACCAAGCTATCGAGCGTAGGTAGTTTATAGGTTAGTCCATGTTTCTTAAAACCTTCATATGAATCTACATTTGATGGACTTATCGTGTTCACGACTAAAACAATGGTATCATTGGACCTTAATTTTATTTCACGCTTGATCACAGCTGAAATAACCTCCTGATCAATGTTTGTTTGTCCATACCCGGTGGTCCAAACAAGCGAGAAAACAACAACTGCCAATACTTTCAAGCGTTTCATAGGTTCTGTATTAAATTGTTTAAAGCTCTGAATCCATCATTAAAGTAGAATGCGGTTTTCTCCTTCTTTCAAAGAAAAAACGTTCCCTTGAACAGCCGCAGATGATGACGCATTTTTTTTCCAATCCAACACAAGTAATTGTATTTTGGCGCCATTTATTTTTCCGACCGAAACAACATGTTCACCCTTTTCCAATACGATGCCTGTAATGCCTTCAAACTTACTAAATCCTTCAGAAACACGCATTTGTTTTGAGAGCATCTGAGGGTTCAGAACTGGATAGCAAGTCACTGTCAGTGAATCACCACGGAGGCTTTGTGCTTGTATCTGTAAGAAAAACATCACAAACAACAATGTTGAAATGTAAAATTTTTGGGTGCTCACATTTATTTTTTGGATCATAAATTCATGATAATCAGCATTAAAGATGCATTTAAGCAACCAATATCATCATTGAGATTTCAAAATATAAAGTCTATTTCTGTTCTGATTATAAAAATACACCCCATCGATACCTGATAAATTTCCAGTCATGCCAATTACAAGGACACCCACTCCATCCGGACTTAAATTCTTTGAATGTGCAGCATTCAATTTTTTCTTATTATGATGATACACATACCCATCCACATGATAAATCTTGAATGCAATGATCGAATCTTGCGGATCACAAAAGTAACTGGAAAACATCTGCTCTCTTCGATCATTTATTTTCCTTTTTATAGTGATTTCTTTTTCCTTTAAACCCATCATCCGAATGGTGTCTTTAATCATTCGAATGGCGATACGCTCCATTTTATTCTGTGGATTAAAATCACTTAAATAGCATGAATTATCGGAAAGGACGATCGAATCAAGCTCTGAAATAAGTATTTTATTGCTCACCTCATAGAAATTAAATCTGGAGGCTGTATATTCCAAATCATTCGACGGCTTAAAATTAAATAAAAGCATGGCACAAAAAATGAGAAGTACAGATTTCAAAAGCAGGTGTTTTTTCATA
>CAYYJF010000135.1:0-1591 GCA_964472175.1 uncultured Bacteroidales bacterium
GCCTACCAGTATGCAACTGAAAGAAACATGATTTTCAGATATCATGCGGCCATTTGGGCCAGCCAGTATCCTAAATGGTTTACTTCCTTAACGACCGAAGAAGCACGTGAAGAAGTAAAAGAACTTTTGGCGGGTATTGCACAACGTTACCCTTATACAGACCAAATAGATTTACTCAATGAACAATTGGGCAACCACCAAAGAGAAAACCAAAAATTCAGAGAGTTGCTCGGTGGCCCTGGTACAAAAGCAACCGATTATGCGTGGCAGATTTGGTTGTTTACAGAAGCCAGAAAAGTATTCCCCAACACCAAGTTGGTACTGAATGATTATGGTATGGAAGGAGACAGAAAAGCCATCGCCAATCAACTTGAGCTCTTCAAAGTACTCAGAGATAGAGGTTTGGTAGACGGTTTTGGCACCCAGGCACATTCGTTCAATGTTGACCGTCCCAAAGCAGACACGATCAAAGCCCACCTTGATTTTATGGCATCTTCAGGGCTTCCTATTTATGCGACCGAATTGGACATGAACGGGGGCGTTTCCGGTAGAAGGACCAGCGATTCTGCCCAATTGGTGAGCTACAAAAAAGTCATTCCGGTTTTTTTCGAGCATCCTGCAGTTTGGGGCATCACCCTTTGGGGATATGTTCAGGGTACCACTTGGAGTAACGGTACAGGGATTGTCAGTCAGGAAGGCGTAGAAAATCCATCCATGATTTGGTTGAAAAGCTATATGAAGGGTTTGCCTGATGTGGGATATCCCATGGGCAACTATTCCGACAAGAAAAAGAAATAATAAATCCCTGCGGGTTTCCCAAAAATATGAAGTAGCTGTCTCAAAAATGTGACAGCTACTTTTTTATACAACAAACACTCAGTTATTGGTTTAATGTGATTAATCTGTGGAAATAGACTGGCTTAAATGTTCTAACATCAATCCCCTGAATGACCAAAATGCATTCTCTTTTAACATCACCCGAATACACAATTTGAAATTCTGCTTTTCCTTTCGTGTTTGTATTCAAATTGGGATTCCAATATAAAGTGGTTCTTCGTTCATTTTTGACCCACTTGGCATCCGCAACTGTCGGATAAAAAAAGGATTTTGGATATTGAATGGTTCTCAATGGATAGTATATTCTGGATCTTGTAACATACCCTTGTGCAACTTTTGTGAACGGTTTACCGGGACCATGATATAATGTAGGAACATCTTCATTCAAAGAATAAACACACCCTATTTTTGGTCTTCCAAATGCTTCAGCATGGTTGAGACAATTTAGAACGATATTTAAGCAATAATAATCCCCGATTATATCGGACAACTTTGTTGATTTATTTGCTCCGAAGACATCAAATTCTTTCAAGACCACTTCTCTGGAAAAAGTTTTAACTGTAGGCGGAATATAATTGCTGTAGGAGGAATAGGGTTGAACGAATTTCAAACTTGAGGATCTTGTCACGACAGAATCAAAGCTTCCAACCCAATCAACCTCTTCAATATCAAATATTTTATCATTTGAGGAAGTCAACATCGGGGAAAGCGTCAACAGTCTTTCTTCGTTTTCATTTGCCATGAGTTCATGGGG
>CAYYJF010000136.1:0-1570 GCA_964472175.1 uncultured Bacteroidales bacterium
CGGCGCGATCGAGGTGCGAAGCACCGAGGAGTCGCTGTGGCTTAGCCGGTGTTAGTGGCAGCCATTGTTTGTTTTTCGTCAGTTAATCTTTCTTATTTATCATCATCAGCACTGACTCAAAAAGTGCATCTCTGGTCTCAAAATCTTTCTTTTTTGTTATGATTTCAATATCCGGTTCAACGCCATTCCCTTCAATCAATTTTCCATCCAAAGTGTAGGCCAGCCAGGAAGGCAAGTTGACGATGACACCATTTGATAATTTGTGCGGATTGGGATTACCTGAACCTCCATAAGTTTTCATACCCACCACTTTTGCATTTTGCACCTTTTTCATCATTAGCACGAATGATTCGTTGCTGCTGAATACTGATGGACCGGATAGAACATAAATATTCCCAGTATAATTCATTTGCTTTGTGGAAGGCTCCATTATCTTGGTATGTTCAATATCAAAATGAGAAGTCTTATTATTGTAATTCATTACTTTTTCGTATGGAGTAGATTGACTTATGAAACGTGATGCAAAAGCTCTTGCAAACATCTCATTTCCGCCAGAATTTGAACGAACATCAACGATTATGTTAGGCAACTTGGTTAGTATTGTCAGTACTTCATCAAATGATGCCTCAACATTTAAGGTATCTCCAATTGTTTTATATTTAAGCGTACTAGGATCGGTTGTCCAACTACCAATAGAAATATAGCCAACATTGCCTAGAACACCTGCAAAACTTGAATTTGTTGTGGCTATTTTTAAATCTTGCAACATACCTGAAACTGCCTTATGATTGTAATTGTATTCAACGGCATTAAGATACTTAGTTGGTAAAAGTTGTCCATCAAAAACAATGGACAAGTGAGGATCTTCGGCTATTCTCAATAACTTATCCAGCTTAATGGCAAATTCCGAGCTGGATTTCGCCTTTTCTAATTCGGTTCTATTTTTCTTCAGGACAACATTCCAATCAATCCCTTTTATAGATGCGTATGAATATTCTTTTGGAAAGAACTTTTGAAATTCCTGATATGCTTTTTTATTCAAATTCGATTTTTGAATTGGCTTGAAATTACCGTTATCTGGTTTTGTCTGAAATAAAAGTTCTTGGGGATTCAACGTCATTCCTAATGTACTTGCAAATCTCATAGGAAACACATTGTTCAGAACAAGCGAGTAGCGTTTATTTGGATAAAGTCTTACAGGAAGCGAAAGTGTTTTTGCATCAATCCATTTTGGCTTTCCGGTTAATTCTGGAAAGTTTGAGGTTTTGCCAAAAGTCACACCACTATTCATATCCTGATCAAATTTGAAAATAAGATCAACTGAACCTGTATCCACATCACAATCGCCGAAAGCAGGAACCGTACTTATTAATTTGGGTACTAAAGGCAAATTCTGCGCAATAGTCATTGGATAAATCATCAAGATAAAGATGATGCGAAGGAGATTTCTCTTCATTTTGTTAAACAATTTGTAAAATAATCGGTTACGCTTTTTATGGTTGCCACTAACGGGTGGCTAGGCCAACGGCCGGAATCGAAGGAGCATATGCGACTGAGTGAAGGCTGTGGC